>CAMBWI010000009.1 GCA_945871445.1 Singulisphaera sp. GP187
GCGATTGCAACTGGTCGAGGAAGCACGCTGGGGCAGGGGCAATTCGGCGGAATTGGCCTCGCGATTCCGATGGACATCATCGAATTTGTCGTCGGCCAGTTGATCGAAAAGGGCGAAGTCGAAAAGGGTTTTTCGGGTGTTGCCGTTCAGCCTGTCAATTCGATTTTGCCGCCGCAAATGCGCAATCCGATTTTCCGCTGCATCGTCGAGCATTACAACGCGGATGGTGCAGTCATTTCGCGCGTCACCACTGGTAGCCCTGCAGAGCGCGCTGGATTGCAAATTGGTGATGTGATTATGTCGATCGACGGCGTGCGAGTAACGGATGCGGAAAAAGTTCCGTCGATCATTGGCACGCGTCGGCCTGGACAAATTGTGGTCTTTCAAGTGTGGCGCCCACTCCCCGATCAAGGTCGTGGTGACGAACTGAAGTTTGATGTCGAATTGATCAAGCGAGAACCGCAAATGGAAGCTACAGATATCGCAGACATTCTGCGCATTTTCGGCTTCGCAACATTGCAAACAAGCACGAAGGAAACATGCGCCTCGCTTGGAGTGCCGTATCGTCGTGGAGTCTTCGTGCAGTCGGTCACGCCAGAATCGAAGTTGGCTGAAATGATTCCCGCAGGTTCGATCATCGTTGCGGTAGGTGGCCAATCTGTTGGAACGCTGGAGGATTTTTATGTTCGCTTGGCGCGTGGCGCAATTTCCAGACGTGGAATCGGACGAACCAGCGCAATCTTGACCATCGCACTTCCGTCTGGCACGCTGAGCGACTTTGATATACCACTTCGCTAAATCAAATGACCAAGCCACTGCTCCAAGTTCAAGACCTCAATGTGCATTTTCCTGTGCGACGCGGCATTCTGCAGCGCATCGTTGATCATCGACGTGCTGTTGATGGTGTGAGTTTTTCGATTATGCCTGGAGAGACTCTTGGACTTGTCGGCGAATCTGGATGTGGAAAGACAACCGTTGGTCGTGCGATACTGCGATTGATTCCTGCGACGAGTGGAAGCGTCACCTTTGATGGTGTGGATGTCTTTGCACAAGGTGCGACAAGCCTGCGAAAACTTCGGCGGCAGATGCAGATCATCTTTCAAGATCCAGGTGGATCGCTCAATCCACGAATGCGCGTCGGTCGAATCATCGGCGAACCACTCGAAGTTCACGGCATTGTGCCCAAAGATCAAGTGCGCGAACGCGCCGGCCAATTGCTCGAGCGCTGCGGACTTTGGCGAGGCGCAGCGGATCGATATCCACACGAATTTTCTGGAGGTCAGAAGCAGCGCATTGGTATTGCCCGCGCTCTTGCACTCGAACCTCGTTTGATTGTTTGCGACGAACCCACCAGTGCGCTGGATGTTTCGATTCAGAGTCAAGTGCTCAATCTTCTTTCGGATTTGCAAGACGAATTCAAGCTGTCGTATCTTTTTATTAGCCACGATATGGCTGTTATTCATCATGCGTGCCAACGAATTGCTGTGATGTGGAATGGCAAGATTGTCGAACACGGAACGCGCGAAGAGATTATCTATGCGCCCAAGCATCCATATACACAGGCGCTGTTGTCTGCAGTTCCAGAAGCGGATCCGATGCGACAAAGAAATCGAATGCGAGTTGAGGGGATGTCGATGTGACGACGGCTCCACTGCAATCGCGTAAAGCTGCAAAATTTCTCTTTGGTTTTTTTATCGTTCTTGCGGTTGGAACTTTTACTTGGGGGTTTGTCGTTGTTGAGAAAGTTCGCGTGCGTGCGAAGGAGACGGATGGCGCATTGAGATCTGTCGCGTGGGCATGTTTGTGTTATGCGCAACAGAATGCGCAACAGAAAGAGAGTCTTCTGTGGCCTGACAGCGAAGCAACATTGATCGCAGCAGCAAACGCATGGAATTGTCAGCAGATTGATTCGCCAACTTTGGCGTGGCCGCAATCTGTGGAATCTGCGATGGATGGAACGAAAGCTCCCGCAAATCTGACGATTGCTTTGACGATGGCAGGGGTGAAATTCTCCAATGATCCACAGGCGTGTCCGCACCTAACTGCGATGGGAAATCCCAGCGGTTTAGATACTCTAGAAGTGGTCAACGGTTGGTTGACCGAGTATGCCAAAGCACAGTTTTTGAAATCGCAATCAGCACCAAACTAGAAACCAAACCAGAACTCAAACTAGAAACCAAGCTAGAACTCAAACTAGAACTCAAATGACTCCCCAGCAGACAACCCAATCATCGAATTCCCTTTCGCAATCCAATTCCATCGTGCGCGTCATGCCAGAAACAGAGATGTTTGATGTGATGGGCGGAGCGGCGCGACTTGAAAAGCGTGTGCTCGACCACGGATTTGTCGCACTTGTTGATTGCATGCCTCGGATGGCACCCGTTGGCAAGACCGCAGATTTTTCGATCGTGCAATCAGCGCGCGTTTCGTATGGTGAAGGAACAAAACAAGTGAACGAAGATCGCGGTCTTGTGCGATATTTGCTGCGGCATCGTCACACCACGCCATTTGAAATGGTTGAGTTCAAGTTTCATATCGCAATGCCGATGTTTGTCGCGCGACAATGGATTCGTCATCGCACTGCCAATGTCAATGAATACAGCGCGCGCTATTCGATCGTGCCTGATCGTTTTTACCGTCCGTCGCTCGAATCTGTGCGTGCGCAAAGTGGAGCGAATCGCCAAGGTGGCGATGGTCTTGTTGATGCTGGAACTGCAGAAGAATTTTTGGTGATGCTCGATCGTGCTGAAGCGCTTTACAAGGATTATTTGGGATTGACCGAAAAAGGCGTCGCACGCGAATTGGCGCGAGCCGCCTTGCCGGTTTCGGTTTATACGGAGTGGTATTGGAAGTGCGACTTGCACAATCTTTTCCACTTTCTTTCGCTTCGTATGGATCCACACGCGCAGTATGAAATCCGCGTCTTTGCCGAAGCGATGTACGATTTACTGAAGCCAATCGTGCCAATTTCTTGCGAAGCGTTCGAGGATTACAGATTGGGCGCGATGCATTTGACGAAGTTGGAGATCGAATCGATCAAGTCTGGATTGCCGCTTGCGACAACCAATAAACGCGAGCTTGCAGAGTTCGAGACGAAATGCGCGCAGTTGGGAATCGCAATGCCAGCTTCTGGCAAAAGCGGCGGTTGATTTTTAGATTTCCTGCGTCGCAATCCCAGCGCAGCGTCTTAATCCCAGCGCAGCGTCGCAATCCCAGCGCAGCGTTGGAAAACGAGCGAGATCAATACCCAGCGTCAGCAGGAACAACAGCGACCATTCCAAGCAGGGGATTTGTTTCGTCGCGTTGGATTTGCACCAAGACCAATGGTGTTGGCGCACGAGTTCGCCAGAAACCACCAGGCTGAGGACACTGACCCCACACATCTCTGAAATCCGTGATTAAAACTTCGATGGTTTCTCCTGCCAAGATTGCGGAGACATGCTTCATATATCTGCGGTTGACCCAAATGTCGACTTCACGATAATCCGTTGCAGTTCCATTGATGATTTGCAGGACAGTTTCTCTCGGGACGGCTTGCATCTGAATCACTTCAGATTGCAATAGCAATTCTGGATATTCCCGAGTCGCAAGCGCAGGGGCATAGAGAGGAGCGGTGCAGCCTCCTAGAGTCAATGCGCCTGCAGCAACTGCGATGATCGCAAGTGATCTGAAAATCGACAGCGGGGGAGTCGCCCAACAAGAGATGGAACTGAGGTCGATCATTGAAATGCAAGTGTATAAGAATGCTCCGTAGACTTTGGGCTATGAGCGTCGAACTGAATCCAAGCGAATTGCCTCCGCGAAAACTTTCGCGTTCCCCTGCGGAAACCGCCAAATTGGTCAGAGTTGATCCGCGTGTTCAGGCGCTCTTGCCAAGATTTGATGCTCCGTTTTTTCAGGCTGGGCTTGCGGGATATTCCGACGGTGCGATGCGATTGATCGCACGAAGGCATGGTTGTCCATTTTGTGTGACCGAGGCGTTGCTCGATCGAACACTGCTGAATGGTGGCAAAGGGAAAATTCGCGAGGACCCAGATTTGATCGCCACCGAATGTGGGATGGGCGAAGTCGCTGACAACATCGCCGCAACGGTTGATGATCATCCGCTCGCGGGGCAAATCATGGGATCAAAAGCGGACGAGATGGCGCGCGCAGCGGACATCATCGTCGCGATGGGGCACGATGTTGTTGATGTGAATCTTGCGTGTCCAGTGAAGAAAATTAGCGCGAACAATCGGGGCGGGCACTTCTTGGCGCACCCAAACGAGGCGATCGACATTCTGCGCGCAGTGGTCGAAGCAGTTGCAGGTCGCGTTCCTTGCACGGTCAAACTTCGACGTGCGTATGACGACACTCCGGAGATGGGAAAAAACTTCGAGCGCATATTCGATGCCGCGTATGAATTTGGTTATGCGTGGACAACGGTGCATTGCCGTACTGTCGAGCAGAAGTACCTCGGTCCAGGACGATGGGAGTTTCTTACGGATTTGACAAAGCGACATCCGGACAAAATTATTTTCGGTTCTGGTGATGTTTGGACTGTTCAAGATATTTTTGCAATGATGGATCAGTGTGGCGTCAGTGGTGTCAGCGTTGCACGCGGATGTATTGGAAATCCGTGGATTTTCAGGCAAGCGCGCGAAATGATGGCGGGGAGCGAACCCACCCCTCCAACGATTGCGGAGCAGCGAGCGGCGTTGCTTGGACATTTCGATCTCGCAAAATTTCTCTATGGCGACAACGCAACTGGAAGGCGTATGCGCAAGTTTGGAATCAAGTTCGCTGCACATCATCCAGAGCCGGTCAAGGTGAAATCCGAATTCATCCGCTGCGAAAATTCGCTGCAGTGGAAAGCGGTGATTGAAAAGTTCTATCAATCAAATTCATAATCATCACGCGCGGAAATCCCAGTGGGCACTGTGCCGCCATCACCTCTTGGCAAGTGGGCTGAGAATATTTTGCGGCGATTGCGTGTGAGGCCAATAGACATTCGCCGCACCTGGACCCGGTGACATATCTGGATTCCCCAAACGACCCACGACTAGAAATGGAATGGCCGTTCGCAATTCACTTCCATCGGTTGGCCGCACGCAACCAAGTGCAACTCGATAACCATCGTGCGTATCGAATGCCGCTTCGGGCGCGGTCAGTCTCGCGCCAACGCGCGCGCCAAATTCCCACGAAGTCCCTTCTGCATCCGCAGGGTGGAAAATATAGACCGCGCCGCTCCCTTCGCCTTCTTCGTGTTCTTCGCCAGCGGCGATTGGATTGCAAGATTCGGACGCTCCAACTGCGATCGTCCCACTGCGAATACTCAGCGACATTCCAAAGGCTTCGGCACGGTATTGCGATTTCCCGCACCACGGTTGCGGCGATGTCAACGCAATGATTTCCTCCCACATTTCGCCTCCGCTTTGCGTTTCACTCCGCTCGAACAAGTGAACGACTCCAGCGTGATCTGGAAATGCCTGCGAATTCTGCGGAGTTTCGCGTGGTGCGCCGATAGCAAGAATGTTGCGTGAGATCGCAACACTCATCCCAAACCATGCGCTGGCTTGTGGATTTGGCGCATCGATTCGCGCAGTGTGTTGCCACTCATCTTTCTTCAGGCGAAAGATATCACTGCGGCCACTGCCAGAACCCAATCCGCTGAAACTCGGCGAACCAACAACGATCGTCTCTGCGTCAATCGCAACGCTTGTTCCAAAGCGCGTACCCGCAATGGGAATTGGTATCGCAAGTTCGCTCTCGTGCATCCATGTATCGCCGCGTCGAACAAAGACATCAACGCGACCCGATGCAAATCCAACACCGTTGTGATCTGGCGAACTAACCACGACACGCGCGCCGTCCGTGGCGACAACAGAGCCAAAGTGCGCACCGATTTTCGGCCTGGGAGATTCAAGCGTTGCGCGGAGTTTCCATCGTTGATTTGAATTGTCATGCGCTCCATCTTGCTTGTCATCTTGCTTGCCATCTTGCTTGTCATCTTGCTTGTCATCTTGCTTGCCATCTTGCTTGTCATTTGGCGCGGCATTCTGCGGTACATATATATAGACACGGCCCATCTGAAAGTTTTCTGGCCATTTCCCGGGATCTTTTTCAGTGCCATCTTCATTTGGCGCGCCGACACACAACACGCTTGCAGCATGGTCAACTGCAATCGCGCCCCCAAATGCGGATTGGCGATGCTCCTTTGGATGCACGATGATTTCTTGCATCGTCACCGCATTGGCAGCGCAATTCCAAATCGCAACTGCGCCAGCATCCACACCAATATCAGGATCATGACCTCCGCCGACTGCGATCAATCCGTTTTCACTCGTAGCTACAGCCGCGCCAAGCCCAAGCGGCAACATCCGTAAAGGCGAATCGAGGCGAATGCGATGTTGCCACTTCGCTTCTTCGTTTGCACTTGCGCCCGCGCCAATTCCCAAACCCATCATCGCAAGAATACTCATCAGTTTCCCTAGTAAATCAAGGCGTTTTCTTCCACTTTTCATGCTCGACTCCTTTCGAACTTGGACAATAAACACTCGCCAAGTCACATCAGGAAATCACAACCTTTTTTCTTGTCGACTTGGGGTACAACCCAACCCATGCAACAAGAGATTTATAAGTATTCCCACGGCGACCTTGCATGCGAAGGCTTGGTCGTTCGCAAACCAAATCTCGTCCTACCTGCTCCAGTCGTCGTCATCTGTCATCACTGGAATGGTCGTGACGAATTGATGGATAGCCACGCTGATCGAATTGCACGGTTGGGTTGGATCGCGTTTGCTGCGGACATCTATGGCCAGCATCAGACTTCGACCGATCGCGAGCGATGCGCCGCAATGATGAATCCATTCATCGAAGATCGCGCGATGTTGCGCGAGCGTTTGCGCACGACGATCGCTGCGGCGCAGCGCATTCCAGGTGCTGATGGCAAACGCATCGTGGTCATCGGATTTTGTTTCGGCGGACTCTGTGCGCTTGATGCTGCGCGGAGTTGTTTGCCTGGTGTTGTCGGCGTGGCTTCGTTTCACGGACTCCTTACGCCCCCAAACATCGGGAAGCAACAAACAATTACTGCCAAGGTTCTTGCCTTGCATGGCTATGAAGATCCAATGGCGAATCCAGATTCGTTGACCGCATTCAACAACGAGATGACCGCAGCGAACGCTCACTGGGAAGTTGATGTGTATGGAAAAACTGTCCACGCATTTACAAATCCAAACGCTCAAGATCGCGCCGCTGGAATGGCATTCGATGCGACGATCTCCAACCGCGCATTCTCGCGCTTGGAATCCTTCTTGCATGAATGTTTCGCAGTTTGATCTTCGCAGTCATTGATATTGATCGCACTGCTTCGCGCTGTTACGATCACCAATCGCAATGACTCATAAAGGTATAATCACGCCAAGCAAATCAAATGCGATTTTTCAGCCATATTTGACCGCCTTTGAAGCCTAGAATGGAATCTGAAGGACTCAGACCAATGAAGAAAAATAAAATCACTACTCGCGCATTTACTATTGTTGAACTTTTAGTAGTGATTGCAATCATTGCAATTCTGATTGGCATTCTCTTGCCTGTGCTGTCGAGTGTTCGCCAGAGTGCTCGAACTTCCACAGATTCAACTCAAGCAACGCAGATTCTCAAAGCAATGATCATTATGGCGCAGGAAGATCCGCAGCAACGATTGCCCACTCCGGGCAGAATCAATCGCTTGGCGAATATGTCAACTGGTGTCGCCGTCCAAATGCAAGGAATGGGCGAAGAAGACCCAGCCCAAAATACAACCGCAAATCTCTATTCAGCGTGTCTCGCCAAGGAAGCGTTTGGCGTGGAATCATTGATTGGACCAACTGAATACGTTGGATCGAATGTTGTTCAAATGGGAAAGGCGAGTTCAGGAGGAGCTGGCGCTAGCGATCCAGACCCTCCATACGATCTTAACCGGTACAACCCTTCTGCAGATGTCTATTGGGATACTAGGTTTTATTGCAACTTAAATGGCAATGTACCTCCGAGTGGGCAACCTGCAGTTTGCCATTCTTCCTATGCACATCAACCACTCTTTGGGCAACGTAAGGCGCTCAGTTGGAGAGCGGTCGGAGAGAGCACGCGACCTCTTCTGGGAACTCGCGGTCCAATTCATACCAATCTTGGTCCAGAATCTGCAGTTATCGATGCAGACATTTTCGATGCCAGCCCAACGCTCCTCTTGCATGGATCGAAAAAAGAATGGGCCGGGAATATGGTGTTTGGTGACGGACACGTTGAATTCCTCAACACGATGTTTCCAACTCAAGTGCAATTTAATTGTGGAGGTTTGGAAGCAGCCATCAAGGACAATATCTTTGCAATGGACTTTCTCTGCAATGGAGCGATTGGCGTTACAGGTGCAGCGAAACAAGCAGATGCGATCATTGCATTTACGATTCAGCCACCCACGGCCTATCCACTGAGTGGTGGAGCGAATGATGGAGTTGTGGTCTATGACCTGCCTGCCCCTTAGGTTCGCTCTTTTTCATCACGATCCGCGTTTACCTCTGCGACCTTGCTTGAATCCTTTCTTGTGACCGCGTTCGGTTCGTGGCGCACCACGACCTCCAACGAAGCCTTTGTCGCGCTTTCCACGCACTTCGCTCTCTTCGCCCTTGATGCTGCTTGCCTTGCGAAGCGATTTCACCAAGCGCAATTCCATTTGCCGAGTCGCCAAGTTGATTTCTGCAATTTGCACTTCGACTGGATCACCCACGCCAAGACTTGCTCCACTGCGCGGTGAAGTCATTCGGCCAGTGGTTTCGCTTCGTGACCATTTCTCTCCGCCACTACCAATTTCACGCAGTCGAATCATTCCATCTGCAAGGAATCGATCGAGCATCACAAAGACTCCGCCGCCGCCTGGTGAAACTCCAGTGATAACACCCGTCAGAGTCTTGGAAAGGAAATTATCTAATAAGAATTGCAACACGAGGAAAGTTCGCAGTTCGCGCTCAGCGCGTTCTGCATTCACTTCGGTTTCGCTGCAATGCGAACCACACTCAACAAGCGAGTCTGCATTTTCAACACGCGGATCGGTTCGTAGTTGATCGAGCAATGCGCGTCGTTGTTTTCCACCTGGTGGCTTGCGTCCGTTGTCGGTCAATTCGGTCCACGCTTCCAACATTCGATGCGTGACAAGATCTGGATACCGCCGAATCGGGCTGGTGAAATGCAGATAATGCTCGCTTGCAAGCGCAAAGTGTCCGATCAACGCAGGTGCATAGACCGCTTTGGCCATCGATCGAAGAACTGCAAAGTGAATCGCCCGTTCGCTCTCGGTGCCGCGCACCGCATCCAACAACGCTTGCAAATCTTTGCGCGTTGGCGTTTCAGGCAAACGAATCTTTGCAGTGCGTGCGTACATGCGAAGTTCTTCGACATCATGAAACGATGGTTCGGGATGAATGCGGCGCAGCGCAGGAATGGCGAGTGAAGCAAAGAGTCTCGCAACTGCTTCGTTCGCTTCGACCATAAACATTTCAATCAATTTGTGAGTAAACGCATCATCTTCAGGTTCGACATCTTTCACGCGGCCATCATCGCCATAGACCAGTTCAGATTCGGGAAGACTGAGGACAATCATTCCCTCTTTCAACCTGCGCGCCCGAAGAATTTGCGCAAGCTTCGCAGACATTCGCAGTTCATCAATAAGCAATTCGTCCACGGGCGTTTCGGTCTTGGCATTCTTGCGAGCCGCCGCCATATCGCCATCGATGATTCCTTGCGCTTCCAAATATGTCATGCGCTTGCGCGAACGAATGACGGTTGATGCATATCGCTCATAGAGGACGCGACCAGTCTTGTCGAAAGTCATCCACGCAGTCTTTGTGAACCGCGCAACACCTTCTTGCAAAGAGCAGACTCCGTTGGAAAGGGTCTCGGGCAACATCGGAATGACGCGGCGGGGGAGATATGCGCTGTTTCCTCGCGCGCGAGCTTCAACATCCAACGCGCTGCCGCGAGGCACAAATGATGCGACATCTGCAATATGAACCGCAAGCGTCCATTCTTCCTTCACCGAATCAAACGAAATTGAAATGGCATCGTCGAAATCTCGCGCGTCCGGCGGATCGATCGTGAAGACAGAAGTCGCAGTCAAATCTTCGCGACCTTCCCACGGTCCTTCGCGGTGAGCTTCGAAACTTCGCGCCGCTTCTGCAGCTTCATCAAGAACTTCTGGTGGAAATTCGTCGTGCAAGTTGTATGTCACCATCACCGATTGCGTTTCGACATCAGGCTCGCCCGATGCGCCGAGTCGCTGCGTGATCACACCTTCGGCTCTCGATCGCAGATCTGGAAATCGTGTGATCTCCACAATCACTTTGTCGCCGATTTGCGCATCCTTCGCGCCAGGATCGCGCACGACGATTGGCTCGGTCAGACTGCGACCATCGGGAACCACAATCCATCCACGGCCTTCTTTTTCAAGACGCCCAGCAAATCTTGTTTGTTTGCGCTCGAGAATTTCAACGACGCGTCCGACGGGTCGCGCATCAGGTGATCGATCCCAATCTTTCCCGCGGCGAATGACTGCAACACGCACTTTGTCGCCAGAAATCGCTCCTGCGGTATCGCTTTCCGCGATAAAGAGATCGCCTTCGCGGCTGGGAACATCAGGGATCAAATATCCATCGCCTTTGCCACGCGCGTTGATGCGAATTCGACCGATGGTCTCGTCTTTGAAACGCGTGAGTCGAACGATGTCTTCGTTACTGATATCGATGAGATCTTCGGTGGCGAGTGCGTCGAGTGTCGCTCGAAAATCTGGAGTTTGATCTTCGAGAATTCGCATTTGGCGTTCGAGTTCGCGGGAACGGACGGGCTGATAGCCGTTATGTCCGAGGTGATTAAGAATTTGTTGTCTGAATGATTCACTCATTTACTTTTTTGTCTTTCGCGCCGGCTTTGTTGCACGGCTTGGTTTCTTTGCTTGCTGTCGGAGATTTCCAACGCCACGACCTTCGCGGGCGGATTTCTTTTCTTGTTTCTCTTTTGGAATCGCTGGCGTTTCCTTTGGCGTTTCCTTTGGCGTTTCCTTTGGGGTTTCCTTAAGCGTTTGCGTAGGTGATTGCGATTTTGATTCGCTCATTGTTGAAGACGCAGGAGATTTGTCTTCGGAACCGCTTATCGGTTTTCCTTCAGAGGTTGATGCAGTTCCTGCTTTCGCATCGATTGGCTTGGCACTTTCGGCAGGCTTTTTCTCTGATTCTTTCTTCTCAGCATCTTCAGCTTTGCGGTATGAATCGCTTCGATAATCCGTTTCATAAAAACCGCCACCTTTAAAAAGCACGCCAGCGCCAATGCCGATTTTACGCTCGACACGCTTGCGTCCACACTTGGGGCAGGTTCGAACGGGTGAAGCAGTGATCGGCTGAAATCGCTCAAATTCGTGCCGACACGCTCGGCAGACATATTCGTATGTCGGCATCTCTATCAGGCGTCCGGATTTGGAGTGATAGCGACCTTTGCAGATCGCAGAGGAATGTCGCCAAAACGATAACCAGCTTGCAGGCATTGAGCGATGCGGCCAGGTGCGATCTTGTCGACGGCTTGTTGCATGACGGCTTCGTGAAATGTTGGATCGAATTCGCAACCAGGGGTTGGATCGATGCGTTCGATTCCGCATTGAGCAAGTGCCTTCAGCAATTCGCTTCGCATCAGCGTGACTGCGTCGGCCAACTTATTCGCATCAAGTGATCGCAAATCGTGACCAAGCGCAAGATCCATATTTTCCAAGACAGGCACAATCGATCGTGCGACATGAGCAACTCCGTGATCGCGTGAACGCATTTCGCTTTCTCGGGCTCGACGCTGAAAGTTCTGAAAGTCTGCCAGCACGCGCAAGTATGCAGTTTGCTTCTCTTCCACTTGCTTGTGCAATTCTGCGATCAGTGTTAATTCGTCGCTTGGTGAAACTTCAGACGCTTCTGTTGTCGGTTGTTCTGGCGGGGGTTGGGTTGGTTCTGCCATCATGTCTCTCTCGTCTTTCAACTTCCTGAAATCGTGTCCTTGATTTTCTTCCACACGCCTTTGCCTGCTGGTCGCAATTCTTCGCCAGGATTTGGCTGTGTCTTTGCAAACTGCTCCAACAAATCTCTTTGAGCCGTGGTGATCTTATTCGGAACTTCGATACAGATACTGACGCGCAAATCACCGCGAACCTTGGGCGATCGCAAATGAGGCAATCCAGATCCCTCGATGGTCAAGACTTCTCCGTGCGATGTGCCGTGGGGAATTTCTAATGTGGCCTTGCCATCAAGAGTTTCAATGGTGGTTGTGCCGCCGATGGCAGCGAGTGAGAAACTGATATCGCGTGTTGTGATCAAGTCATCTTCGACGCGCTCGAATGTCTCGTGATCATTCACCACAACCACGACATGCAAATCTCCGCGCGGACCTTTGCCGGCGGGATCAGCTTCCGGCGGTGGCGGTTCGCCTTCGTTTGCAACTCGGATCACTTGACCATGAGAGATGCCGGCTGGAATCTTGACATTCAGATTGCGTTTCTTTGGAACGCGGCCGTTGCCTCGACACTCCGAGCAGAACTCTGTGATCACCATTCCGCGACCTCTGCAGTTGGGGCAAGTTGTGACCATACGAAACATTCCACCGAGTCCTTGTTGCGCAACTTGACCGCTGCCGCCACATGTTGGACATTTGATTGGTTTCGTTCCGGCTTTCGCGCCAGAACCATCGCATGTGTTGCAACCATCACGCCGAGTGAATGCGACTTCCACTTCCTTGCCATTGAGCACATCAATGAGTTCGATTTCGACACTGGTCTCAAGGTCATATCCGCGAACTGGGCCGCGCCGTCCTCCGCGAGATCCGCCGCTACCTCCGCCTCCAAAAATATCGTTAAAAATAGAGAAAATATCGTCCGGTCGCATCCTCGAGAAATCGTGCCCCGGCGCTTGCCGAAGTCCAGCGTGACCGTATTGGTCATAGAGCGCCTTGCGCTCTGGATCGGAAAGCACTTCGTATGCCTCTGCGCAGACTTTGAATTCTGTTTCAGCTTTTGGGTCGCCGGGATTTCGATCAGGGTGCCACTTCATCGCCATGCGTCGATAGGCACGCTTGACTTCGTCGCCGTTTGCGGTTCGCTCGATGGAGAGAATTTCGTAATAGTCGCGTTCGACGGGCACTGTGAATCTCAGCAAAGAAAAGTTGAAAGAAAAACGGAGGATCGAAGAACAGTGGTGTGTTCAGCGATCCTCCGTTGTTTCAGCAAATGAATCAGGAGATCGCCCCTTCGGTCGCTGCGGTCTCGTCCTTCAGTTCTGTTACCAGAACATCCGTCGTCAACATCAGACCAGCAATACTCGCTGCGTTTTCAATCGCAGTCTTGGCGACAAGCGCTGGATCAATAATGCCAGCCTTGATCAAGTCTTCGTATTCGCCAGTTGAGGCATTGAATCCGAATGAGCCTTTGCCTTCGAGAATCTTTTCGACAACGACATCTCCATCGGTGCCGAAGTTTGTTGCGATCTGCCAGGTTGGACGTCGCAGTGCTTCGGCAACAATGTCGTAGCCGAACACTTCGTCACCTTCAGCATCCTTGCGGGCTGAATTGATCGCAGCGATTGCGCGCAGATAGGAGACGCCTCCACCAGCGACATAACCCTCTTTCGCAGCAGCGCGAGTGGCGTGAAGAGCATCGTCAACACGATCCTTCTTCTCCTTCATGGAAACTTCCGTCGCTGCGCCAACGTGGATAATCGCCACGCCGCCAGTCAGCTTCGCCAATCGTTCCATGAACTTTTCGCGGTCATAATCAGAGGTCGACTTTTCGTGCTGAGATTTAATTTGCGAGACTCGGTCAGCGATCGCAGCTTTCTTGCCAGCACCTTCGATGATCGTGCATTCGTCCTTGGTGACAACGATGCGTCGAGCGGTTCCCAGTTCCGAGAGTTCAACATCAGCGAGATTGCGACCGATGTCTTCTGCGAAGAAGACGCCACCAGTCAGCGTGGCGATGTCGCCGAGCATGGCCTTGCGACGATCACCAAATCCTGGAGCCTTCACGGCGCAGATTTGCAGAACTCCGCGCAGACGATTGACGACGAGCGCAGCAAGAGCTTCGTTCTCGACTTCTTCTGCGATGACCAACAAAGGCTTCGACGAAGTTGCGATCTTGTTCAGCAGAGGAAGGAAATCAACCAAATTGGAGATCTTCTTCTCATAGATCAGCACGTATGCATTTTCTAAGATGCACTCTGCCTTCTTCGGGTCAGTCATGAAGTATGGCGAGAGGTATCCCTTGTCGAAGCACATGCCTTCGACATAATCCAGCGTGGTGTCCGCAGTCTTGCCTTCTTCGATTTCAACGACGCCATTTGCGCCCACTTTATGGATCGCTTCGGCAATCAGATTGCCGATTTCTGTGTCGTGATTTGCGCTGACAGTTGCGACTTTGGCAAGATCATCTTTTCCCTTGCATTTCGTGGAAGCAGATGTGATGTAATCGCTCGTAGCTTTCGCAGCAGCGTTGATGCCGCGTTGAATTGCAACTGCGTTTGCACCTGTTGCGACGAACTTCAATCCGCCGTTGAAGATTGCAGCGGCGAGCACGGTCGCAGCAGTGGTTCCGTCGCCCGCAACATCGGCGGTTTTCTTGGCCACTTGTGCGACCAACTTCGCGCCCATGTTCTGGAATGGTTCGGCGAGTTCGATTTCTTTGGCCACGCTCACGCCGTCTTTGGTGACGGATGGACTGCCGAATGATTTTTGCACAATCACATTGCGTCCAGCTGGACCCATCGTGACGGCAACTGCTTTGGTGATCTGATCGATACCACGCTTCAGATCAGCGTGCGCAGCGGTTGAGAACTTCATTTGCTTACTAGACATAGTTTGGATTCCTATCTGGTGATGGATTGGATCAGCCGTCGATGACGCCGAGCAATTCGCTTTCGCGGATGATGAGATGAGTCACATTCTTGATTTCGATTTCAGTTCCCGAGTACTTGCCATAGACAACAGTGTCGCCCTTGGAAACAGTTGGTGCGAGTCTGGTGCCGTTCTCCAGCAACTTGCCTGGCCCGACGGTGATGACTTTTCCCTTCATCGGTTTTTCCTTGGCGGATTCCGGCAAGAAAATTCCTGATGTGGTTTTAGTTTCTGCGTCAAGTGGCTTGACAACGATGCGGTCTTCGAGTGGTCGAACATTGCTCATGTGTGAATCTCCGTAAGTGAAAAGTGAGTGAGTGAATTATGAATTTGAAAGTGTGTTAAAAACTGGTTGAAAATTTGTGTAAAAAGTCTGCGTGGGATTAGAAGTCCATGCCGCCCATGCCGCCCATGCCGCCCATGCCGCCCATGCCACCCATGCCACCCATGCCGCCGCCATGATCGTGACCGTGGCCGCCTTTTGCTTCTTCCTTTGGCTTGGGTGATTCGGTGATTGTTGAATCGGTGACTAACAAAAGTCCCGCGACGCTCGCAGCATTCTGCAAAGCAGATCGATCGACTTTGGCTGGAGTGATCACGCCTTGCTTCATCAGGTCGCCATACTTGCGAGTGAGTGCGTTAAAGCCTTCGCTTCCTTTCATCTGCGCAACTTTGGTGACGACAACAGTTCCGCGTTCGCCAGCATTTTCTGCGATTGTGCGCAGTGGAACAATGAGTGCTTCAGCGACAGTGTCGACGCCGAAAACTTCGTCTCCAGTGCATGCTTCACGAACTTTCTTTAATCCTGGAATTGCTCGGATGAAAGAAAGTCCGCCGCCAGCAACAACGCCTTCAGCGACTGCGGCGCGTGTTGCGTGCAACGCATCTTCGACGCGACTCTTCTTTTCCTTCAATTCGGTTTCGCTGCTTGCGCCGACTTTGATTTGTGCAATTCCGCCAGCGAGTTTCGCCAAACGCTCTTGCAATTTCTCGCGGTCATATTCGGAATCAGTTCGTTCGATCTCACTGCGAATCTGAGTGCAACGACCTTGGATCGTCTTTGTGCTTCCAGCGCCTTCAATGATCGTTGTGTTGTCTGCGTCGACAGTGATCTTCTTTGCTTGACCGAGTTGCGAAATCGCAACCTTATCAAGATCGATTCCAAGATCTTTCATAATCGCAGTTCCGCCAGTGAGGATCGCGAGGTCTTCCAACATCGCCTTGCGACGATCACCATATCCAGGAGCCTTGACTGCGCAAACATTCAGAACGCCACGCATCTTATTAATGACGAGTGTGCTGAGCGCTTCGCCCGTGACATCTTCTGCAATGATGATGAGTGGCTTCTTTGATTCCATAACTTTCTCGAGGAACGGAACCAACTTAGTGACCGAGTCGATCTTGTCTTCGAAGATCAAGACGAGAGCTTTGTTGAATTCAACTGACATCGCTTCGGTATCGGTGACGAAGTTTGCACTCAAGTATCCGCGATCGAATCGCATGCCTTCGACAACATCAACGATTGTTTCGCGACCCTTGCCTTCTTCGACAGTGATGACGCCATCTTTGCCGACCTTCTCGAAAGCTTGCGCCATAATCGCGCCAACTTCGGTGTCGTTGTTCGCACTGATTGTTGCAACATTTTCGATGCCGCCATCGATGTTGCCGACGGGCTTCGCCATCGACACGATTGTTTCGGTCACTGAAGTCACAGCCTTGCGCATACCGCGCACGAGTGCGTTGGCATCTGCGCCAGCGGCGATAAATTTCAGTCCACTTCGGAAGAGAGCCTCGGCGAGCACGGTTGCGGTGGTGGTTCCATCGCCTGCATCGTCGGAAGTCTTGGAAGCAGCTTCCTTGACCAACTTGGCGCCCATATTTTCGATCTTGTTTCGAAGTTCAATTTCTTCGGCGACGGTCACGCCGTCTTTCGTTACAGATGGTCCGCCCCAACTCTTGTCGAGCACGGCGTTGCGCCCGCGAGGTCCCAGAGTGCTTTTGACTGCGGAGGCGAGTTTTTCAACGCCTGCGAGAAGTTGCTTGCGGGCTTGGGTATCGAATGTGAGGTCTTTGACGGCCATGGTTTTCTCCAGCTGTGTGTTTCTGATCTAATAGTTCGAGTCTAAAAGTTTGAGTTTGATGACAAACGCCTGCTAACAGTGCGACCGCATAGAGCAAATACCGTGCCATAAGGTGCAGAGGGGACAACTGCGATGGTGACGGTCAATTGGGATCGGCAGATCCAAGACCACCATTCAACATTGCACTATGCCAAAGAGGCAGGGGATATATTGCAAAAAAGGGCAAGCAAGGCGCAGGCGAAGGGGTCAATTATTCGATTCGCCAGCTGAGAGAGGCCCAATAACTCTCACAACCTCTGCAATGTTTGGCGGAGGCTTGGTCAAAATTCGGTGAATCCATACAAAGTTCATTAGCAGGTAAGCACCACCCATTATTAATAGTCCTCCAGAGACAAATGAAATAACGCGTGCGGTAAGGCCCCAAATTTCGTAATCATCGCCAAACCCAGGCAAGATTGCGGCCCCCAATGATCCCACTAATGAGATTGCTCCTGTGATCACCATTGTTTCTAGAGACTGTCTGGCAATTCCTGCGTGGCGAAATTGTCGGCATCTGCGTCCGAGGACGGTTGCATATTTGTTCAAGCCAATCGAAGCGATGACTGCGCCGAGTATTTGCACTGAAAGACAAATGAACCAGAGTCCTTGGTTTTCCAATTTGACAATTTTTTGAACGTCGAACAGAACTCCAAAGACTGCTGCTGTGTCGGCACAAAACCATATTAAAACTCCCACCATCAGCACTTTGCCAGATTTTCCAGTTTCTAAAGCCAGAATCGGATCATCCCTTCGCGAGAGTTGGATTGCGCCAATTGTAAAAATAAGGGCCCCCAGAAAAGACAATAAGACCCCAAGTCGGTCGCTCGGCCCTCCATCTGTGGGCAAATTGTAATTTCCAAGTTCTGCCACTCCGCGAAGAATCATCGGTGCGGTCACCGCAAACAACCAGATCAGGATTCCCAGACCAATTGCAAGAAGTGCGCGCGCAACTCGATTTGCATGGAGTGGGCGGGCAAGCGCTTGCGACGGCATATCAAGTGTTTCGACAAGCGTGTGCATCACAAGTGTGCCGCATTCGGGGCATCGACCTGTGACTGGCAATCCGCGCAAGACATATGTGCAGCCAATACAGCGCAAATCGTGCGTGACTGCATTGAGTGATGAGGACATGGTTCGAGCGTATCCTCGAACTATGAACAAGATCTCTGCGCTGAAGGAGAATATTGCTTCTGTTTATATGGGCAATGGGGCAGCAATCGACCGATTGATCGTCTGCCTGCTTGCAAGAGGCCACGTTCTGATCGAGGATGTTCCTGGAGTTGGGAAGACTGTGCTTGCTCAGTCCCTCGCTCGAAGTGTGAAATGCTCTTTTGGTCGTATTCAATGCACTCCTGATCTTCTTCCTTCAGACATTACTGGCGTCGGAATGTTCGATCGCGAATCTGGGCAGGTGACATTTCGTCAAGGACCAGTTTTCGCCAACATTGTTCTCGCAGACGAAATCAATCGTGCGACTCCTCGAACTCAATCCGCATTACTCGAAGCAATGGGTGAAGGGACTGTCACCGCCGAAGGAGAAGTGCATCCTCTGCCGAATCCATTCATGGTCATTGCGACTCAGAATCCAAATGAATTCGAAGGCACATACTTGCTTCCGGAGAATCAGCTCGATCGATTTCTGATGCGCATCTCTTTGGGATATCCAGCTGCGATCGACGAATCGAGAATCATTCATCGACAGCCAGCAAGAAATGCGCTTCAAGCATTGCAGGATGTGATGGATAGCAATGATGTTCTTGATTTTCAGAGGGAAGTAGATGCGGTGCGACTCGATCAGTCATTGGTGGATTACATCATCGCAATCGCCCACGCAACAAGACAGCACTCACAACTGCAATTAGGAGTCAGCCCACGCGGCGCTTTAGCACTTGCGCAATGTGCACGAGCAACGGCGCGCTGCGCAGATCGGAACTTTGTGGTGCCTGAAGATATTGTGGAAAATGTGCTTGCAGTTTGTGCGCATCGGATTGTGCTTCGTGCATCGGGAGCGAGCGATGCTTCGGCGATGACGAATCGCATTCTGACCGAATTGATTGATCTCGTGCCGATTCCAGTGTGATTTTCACAGGAGCGACAGCGATGGACGCTCGTTGCCGACAGTGCGCCAGATGATTCGCACGATTCGCCAAGTGCCATCTTTTTGCAGAGCCACTTCGAAAGACCAACGCGTCGGGACTGTGCCGTAACTCGAGGCAGTTCGAGTGCGACAACTCAAGTCAACTGTCGCCGAATCTTCAGAGATCGTCGTGGCTGTCAACGAAGCTATGTCGTTGGACTCGATGCGGTGGCGATTTGCAAATGAATCAAACGCACTGTCGATGCGCGAACGATCTTCTCCAGGTTGTTCGGGGGCACTCATATGAATTGTCGCATCACGAGAAAAACACGCTTTTGCAGCAGCAGGATTGCCAGCGACTGCAGCATCGACAAGATTCTTTATAACGATGGATGCGTGTTCTGCGGGAGTGATCCAGTACCACGAGATTGCGATTGTCAAGATAATTCCCAAAAGCGGGAGAATTGAAGACAGAAGCCATTTTATGGATCCAAGGCGAAGGCCGACCAGAAAAATGATCCCCGCAACTCCTGCGAGGGAGAGTCCGATGGTCCACGGATGTTCTGCAAAATTATTCACTCCAGCACAAGCATATGAATAAGATAGAGATGAGATGGCTGAAATGATTTCGATCAATTTCTCCGAACCGGTGGCGCTCTTCCCGCTGCCAGGTGTTGTGCTCCTTCCGCATACGGCGTTGCCGCTGCACATTTTTGAGCCTCGTTATCGCCAAATGATTCGGCACGCACTTGATGGATCTGCTTCGTCAGGAGTTCGACCAATCGCAATCGCGTCCATCAGCCCAACTGCAAAGTTGGCTCAGCGCAATCCTCCGCTTCGAAGTGTTGTATGTGTCGCACACATTGTTCAGCATCGTCCACTTCCCGATGGTCGCTTCGATATTGTGGTGCAAGGTCTTTGCCGAGCATCGATCGATCGACTCGATGAGCCAGAAGGACAGCGTTTGTATCGCGAGGCGATCTTGCGACCAATCGAAGATCCAACGTTGGTAGTTCCTGGTTTGAAAAACATGCGCAATGAAATGCGTTCGCTACTTTCTGGTTTGCGATTTCAGCGGATGGAAAGTGCGCGCGCGGTCCTTTCTTGGATCGAACGCAAGGAACTCTCGCATCAGGGCGCGCTGGAACTTGTTGCATTCGCTCTTGTCAAGAATGAGGAATTGCGATATCAAATCCTTTCAGAGAGCGACGCATTCGAGCGCGCGAAAATCATTTGGGCGGACTTGCATAAAACGGATCGATTCATCGCGAAGGCAGAACTTCAATTAGCTAAGAAAGCTCCGCGTGGCGTTAACTGGAATTGACGGAAGCAGAGTCGATCGCCTTGCGAAAAGTTATTTTGAAAGGATAGGGCAGCATCAATTCGAATGCAGCTGGTTCGATTGCTTTGAGTTTCGATTTGTCACACTTTCGTATCCTCTGCGTCTATGGCCGAGAAATCGAACGCGCACAAATCCGAAGTTTCACATCATTGGTTGATGAAATCAGAACCGTCTGTCTATGGCATCAGCGATCTTTCGCGCGATCGTCACACGCTTTGGGAAGGAGTTCGCAATTATCAAGCGCGCAATTTTATGCGCGCGATGTCTGTTGGTGATCGCGTGCTTTTGTATCACTCGAATGCGGATGTTGTTGGAATCGTGGGAGTCGCTCGCGTGCGATCTGCAGCAAAAGCAGATCCAACGCAGTTCGATGCACGCAGTGAATATTTCGATGCAGGTGCAAAGAAAGATGACCCGCGTTGGTCAGCAGTCGAAGTTGAATTCGAATCGAAGTTTGCAGTTGCTGTGACGCTTGATGATTTGCGAGGAGATCACGCGCTTGCTTCGATGATGATTCTTCGCAAAGGCAATCGACTTTCGGTCACGCCTGTGACTGCGGGAGAATTCGCAGCCGTGATGAAGCTTGCACGAAGCGTGGCGAAATCAGAATGACCCGTGGAATTGCGATCTTCGATATTGATGGCACGCTGACTCGAACAAATAGAGTCGACGAAGAGTGCTATGCCCAGGCAGTGCAGGATGTGCTGGGAGTGTCAAACATTTCAACAGACTGGGGTTCGTATCGTCACTCAAGTGATAATGGGATACTTCATGAAATCATTGAGACGCACTGCAAGCGTGCGCCATGTGGTCGGGACTTTCGAGCGGTTCGTGCGAGATTTATCGAACTCGTTTCAGTTCGCAGCCGCAGTGACAGCGAGGGCTGGGAAGAGGTCGCTGGGGCGCGTGAGATTCTGCGTGAACTGCCTTCAATGGGTTGGACAATCGCGATTGCGACGGGGGGATGGGGTCCGTCGGCTCTTCGCAAACTGGAATGCGTAAATATTTCCATCTCGAATATCTCCTTCGCCTGCGCTGACCACGCTTTCGCCCGTTTGGACATCATCCGCTGGGCACTTCGTGGCGCAGTCGGCGTGGTAAAATCCTCTACTATTCCAGTCGTGTATATCGGTGACGGTGTTTGGGATATTGATGCGGCAAGAGTTGGCGGTTACGGTTTCGTAGGAATTGGGCACGGTGATCGTGCGGTGCTTCTTGCTGCAGCAGGATCTCAAGTCGTTCTGTCTGATTATCTTGATCGGTCAAAGTTCGAGCACGCATTGACATCAGCGTGTTTAGAGTACGAAAGGCGCTGAGCGCCGAAGGAGTCTTGAGATGGGTGGAGCACTTTTTGCTGGAGTCGGTCTTGTTGTGATCATCGTTGTTGTGATCGCAATCATCCTTGCGTTTTATGTCATGGGTATCTACAACGGATTGCAGCGATTGCGTGTTGCAACAGAGAGCGCGCTCAGCGGCATTGATGTGCAATTGAAGCGTCGCCATGATCTTGTTCCAAATCTCGTTAGCACCGTGCAGGGATATGCATCGCACGAGAAGGGGACTCTCGAAGCTGTCATCAAGGCGCGTGCGTCAGCGATGCAGGCGGGGACAGTCTCCGAAAAATCTGCAGCTGAAGGTCAGCTTTCTGGTGCACTCGGTCGACTGATGGCGATTGCGGAGGCATACCCAGATCTCAAAGCAAACCAAAACTTCCTGCAATTGCAGGGAGAATTGTCTGGGCTTGAAAACGGAATCTCGCAATCGCGCGGCAATTACAACGGATCTGCGCAAGGATTTAATGCGACGCTTGCACAGTTTCCAACGAACATCATCGGTGGCATATTTAGTTTCAAAGCATTTGATTTCTTCAAGGCTGATGAAGTCGATCGCGCAGTTCCTGTCGTCAAGTTCTGAGTGCATGGCGTAGTCAGTTCGACGCAAAGACAGAAGGAAAGCCACGGATGGCAAAAGAACGAATCGTATCTGCGACAGAACAGACTTCCGACGAGGAGATTGTCTCGCCATCGATTCGACCGCGAACGCTGAATGAATATGTTGGTCAGAGCGCTTTGAAGGAGCGACTTGATATTGCGCTGCGCGCTGCTCGTCAGCGCAATAAGCCGATGGAGCACGTTCTGCTGCATGGACCTCCGGGACTTGGCAAGACCACGCTTGCATTTGTGATCGCCGCGGAACTCGGTTCGCACGCATCGGTGACGAGTGGTCCAGCACTGACCAAAGCTGGCGATCTTGTCGGAACGCTGACGCGCATGCAGGATCGGGATGTGCTTTTCATCGACGAGATTCATCGATTGCCTGCCGCGGTCGAGGAATACATCTATCCCGCCATGGAGGATTACAGAATTGATTTCACCGTGGATTCTGGAATGCACGCGAAAGTTGTCACGATCAATCTCAAGTCATTCACTTTGATCGGCGCAACAACGCGACCAGGATTGTTGACACAAGCGCTGCGAACGAGATTTGGAATTACGCATCATTTGGGCTTCTATCCGCAGTCTGATTTGTTGGCGATTCTTTCGCGTGCTTGTGGGATTATGGATGTCGGTCGAGTTGGACAGGGCGCGTTGAACATGATTGCCTCTCGCAGTCGAGGCACGCCGCGTGTCGCGTTGCGATTGCTGCGCCGCGTGCATGACTTTGCAATTGTGCGCGGCGATGGAAAGATTATTGAAGCGACTGTTGATGCTGCGCTGCAATTGGAATCAGTCGATTCGCTTGGTCTCGATGCACTTGATCGAAGTTATTTGCGAACGCTTGCAACGGTCTATGAAGGCGGCCCCGTCGGCGTTGAAGCGCTTGCTGCGACCATTGGTGAAGATGGTGGCACGCTCGAAGATGTTGTTGAACCTTTCTTGTTGCAATCTGGATTTGTCGCGCGCACCCGTCAGGGCAGACGCATTACGCGTGCTGGTGCAGACCACATTGGCGTTGCATTTCGAGGTGAGCGGATTGATGAGAAGGATGAAGGACCGCCGCCGCTCTTTGGTGGATGATTGCGCGCGGACACAGTGGCTGATACAGCCACGGAAACAGCCGCGGATACAGCCACGGAACCAGCCGCGGATGCGGCCACGGATACAGCTACCGATACAGCCGCAGAATTGCATAAGTGGGTAGCCGTGGAAAGTCCTCTCGGGGCTCAAACAGTCCTCGGCGACCGACACGATCCGGTTTGCGAAAATTTATTGCAAGTGCAGTCGGCCGCCTGCGGAACTCGCCCGAGAGAACTTTCCAGCGGCTAGGCACGCAAGCGGAAGTGCGACTGAAACAGCCACGGATACAGCCACGGATGCAGCCGCGGATGCAGCCACAGAATCGGACAGCACATTGAGACAGCCACGAACACAGCTGTTCGCTTGGCATGCCGTAAAAAAAATCAAGTGCTATAAATTATTGACCCAAACCAGCAGTGCCGCCGCCTTGGCTATTTGGCGCAAGTGATGTTCCCGCTCCGCCCGCCCCTGGGATTTGTATAGCCATTGAGAAAGTTGTTTCGTCCACGATTTGGTTATACGCGGCGCCGATTGAGAGATAGAAATCTGGAAATGTTCGTGTGAGATTGACAGAAGCTGCACGAAAATTGGACTCGACCAAGTCGTATTGTGGACTAAGCGTCAATGCATATTTTTTCGAGATTTGATACGAGACGCCACCTTGAATAAATTCATCCGCGGGATAGAGTCCAGTTGGATCAAATGTGTTTACATATCTGTACTCAAGATAGAAACGCACATCAGGCGATTGCTGAATGCTTCCGCCGAGAGTTCCGCGCCCCAAATCATTCAAGCCGAAACTGTTGATCGAATTGCCTCGATCCTGTAAGAGATAGACACCTTGACCATAGAGCGAGAGCGCATCACTCACTTGCATTTTTCCGTTGGCATAGAGGTGATCTCCCCACTGAGAATATTCAGGTCGCCAAGAATAAAAGCTTGGCATCGGTGACTGCGCATACTTCAAGCCAAATGGATCAGTGGTGATATTTTCTGTCGGTTGCAGAGAATCGTTTTGGTTGTCGACCACTGCTCCCATGCTGAGCACCACCCAATCCACCGAGCGCCAATTCCCAGGCCCGCCGCGCATTGTCTGCAATTTATTTGTAACACCGATTTGCGCAACGGCCGCTCCAGAGACCGCTTCAACATCTTGGTCATAGACCGGCATATCTAAGACACTATTGGAATTCCAACCGTACCAAAGCATCGCAGTAGGCTGAATAATGTGATGCAGTCGGTTGAGATCCAAGAATGAACTTCGCACAGAGTTATATTTTGAAGTGAACTCAGTAGAAAATCGACTTCCTGCGCCAAGCAGAGTGCGAATGTCTTCGCTTTCACTTGCATAGTCTTGGAAATCATTCAAGATATACGCCGCAACTTGTCCGTGTGCAAATGGAACGATCTTCACCGATCCAATCGAAAGTGGCATCGCAATTTCTTGCCGCGTGTACAGGCGCGCGCGCACGAGATCGTCGTATCCAGCGGCGTCGTACGCATCACGAATGTTTTGATTCGAACCAAACGCAGTGTTCTGGGAAAATGCCCGAGCGCTAATGCCCAACTCTGACGGAGTTCCAGACTGAACTTGTAATCGCATCATGTTTGCTGAATAATTCTGCGTCCAAGTCAGTCGATCACCGAAAAGAGATTCGCCATAACGCTGATACGCCAACTCAGGAAACTTGTCGACGGAGTATGGTCGCGAAGCAATCATGTATGCGTTGCTGAGAAATTGATTCGGATTATATTTCAGGAGGAGCGAGAGTGAATTATTTCCGCTTTGCCAATTCAAATATCCACTCGATTCGTACTCGCGACGATTCAGATAGTCATCCCAATTAAAGACAGAGACATAGGTCTGATCGCTGAAGATGGAAAATTGCGCGTCGAGTGTCACGTCGCTTGCAAGATCGCGCTTCCAATCAGCGAGCACTTCGCCGCGATATTGTTCGGTGCTGGTGATGAGCCCACCAGATGCAGTCTGCTCTTCGTTGAGGAAATCGTAATAACCCATCGCCTTAAAATTGCCTGTTCCACCGAGAATATTTGCCTTCGCATCCAATCCCAAGCCGAATGCATTCTTGGTGAGGACTTCTTGGACCAATTTCACTTCTCCCAGCGCATCTGGTTTCTCTACGCCGATCAGATCGAAGAGATCCCACTCCGACTTGATGATCGTTCCTTGATATTCCTGAAATCCAACATTGAGGTACTTGAGCGGAATCTGATTCGGCGATCCTGCGATGTAAGGCCAGTATAAAAACGGCGTTCCATTTGCACGAAGCGTTGCATGAGTTCCTGTCATATATGAACCGCCTCCCGCTGATTCGGGTTGTTGCGTGATCGTCAAACTCTGAACACCAACTGCCAAATGAGGCGTGAAGAATTCACTCGTAGAGACGCGGGCACTCTTTGCGGTGAACTCGTCAGCCGCAAGTTGTCGCATCTCTTCGGCGCGGGCATAAGCCAAGATTCCTCCACGCATAGTCGTGCGCATCACTGCGTCCATCACAATCGCCTGATTCAGTGCGAGGTCGTAATACACACGTTTGCCGCGCAATGTGTATTGATAGTCCGTCGCAACAACATCACCTTCGAGATAGATCCCGACAACATCCTTCGCATCAAGCATCCCAGTGTTGTTCGTTGCTGTTGCTCCTTTCTTTGGAGCAAGAAAAATCACAGCTTGATCGGAAGAGAGTTGGAGTTCTCTGACTGGTCCAACTCCTGGAGGGCTCGCGTAATCCACGCGCACCGATTTCGAAAGCATCACGCAATCATCTTTGGTCTCAATGGTCGTATTTCCCGAAGAAAACGAGAGGGTTCCTTGCGGAGCGAAAATCTTTGTCTGGTCCACCTCGACCGGAACCGTTGCTTGCGGAAGAGTTGTTTTTTCTGGAGGTAAATCAACTGGCGCACCGACCACAAGAGGAGGATCAACAGGTGCAATCGGTGCATCGAGTTGAGGCCGTGATCGAAGAAGCGCGCCTCGCGCAACAGATTCCAAATACGCTTTAACTCTCGTCGTGCCTTGGATCAAAGTTGGATTGCTTGGCGGCGCTTTTTCTTCAAGCAGTGTGATTGTCAGATTGATGTCGCCACGAGTGCTGCCGGTTACCAAGAGATCGCTTCCACTTGCACCAACTCCCGCACGACGAGTGGGCTCTTCAGCTTCAGGAAAGTAAACAGCGATTTGGTTGATCAATCCTTCGGTGCTAGGAATGCGATTGATCCAGATGACTGCGTTTGTGCTCGAGAAGTAATAACCACCAAACTTCACACGAACATCGCCTTCAACTTGCAGTCGCTTCGTATCGTCAACATCCCAAGCCCATCCGCGAACAGCGTTGATGATGATGTCGCTTGCGACAGGTTCTGTCGGCAGAACAAATCCGCCCAAAGCTTGACCAGTGATGGGCACATCTTGAAGTTCTTGTGCAGCAGTCTGCGACGAAATTGTTGTGATTGCGAGAATGAAGATGATTAGTCGACGCATGCAGTAAATGTTTGCATTAGTCATTCGAGTCATACGAAATTCTCCCAGCGGCGCAGGCGACATCTGTGCAGAATTGTATGAAGTGTTGCTCGCCTCGTCTTTCTCTGCGTCTTTCGCCCTGATCGTTATCCTCGAAATGCGATCGGTTGATCTGTAGAACCGCCGATTTCTTTCAAGAGAGTCATCGAGCCGAATCCAATTCCAGCTACAGCAAGCGCGATCAATCCCCACGCAACTTCTCCGCACGAAAACAGCCATGATGCGGCGAAGATCGACTGCCAGAGTGCGCCATAGCGAGCAACTTTTTCCGCGGCGATCGCTGGAGTTTGAGCACGCTTGATTTTGCGGATGACCACTGGGATAAAAGCAATCAATGAAAGTGCAGGAAAGATCGGGCCGTACCACGGTGTTGAATCTGGCCAGTATGAAACACTTGATTTCAAGATGCCGAAACCGACAATGATGACGCTACAGATTATCCAGCCAATGGCCAACATCCAGATGGCTCTGCGCGAAAGTCCAGGACGCTTCGAGAGCACAAAGTGCATGATGGTTGCAACTACAGTGGCGTGCGTCATCGCCAACCATGCGGGCAACGTGAATGTGAATTGATCGTTGGGGATCAACATATGACCTGCATGAAGCAGTCCGATGGTTAACAGCCCAACGCCGGGGATGTATTTCGCAGTCCCATTATAGAAGAGCGTTCCGCCAGCGATCAGGAGTGCAATAAAAAGCGCGCCGAATCCAAATGAAAGTACGCCAACGAGTGCTAAAAGAAGAGAAGCAATCGCAACGGAGAATGCTTGAACCGCACCGATATTTCCAGATGCGATGGGGCGGGCGGGGCTGAAAATTCGGTCATGTTTTGCGTCAAGAAGATCGTTGAGCGATGCGGCGAAGGAAAACAACCCGACTGCGGTCACTGCAGAGCAGATGAGCGCTTGCGCAAGCGGCATCGTCGCAACAGGCATGTAGTGATATTCGTCGTGGCTTCTGGACAAGATGACGATCAGCCATAAATCGGTGATCGCGCCGAATGCCATAGAAAGTCGGGTCAATTCGACCGCAGAAACAACTTTCTTTGATACGCCAAGCACGGGCAGAGGCTACCATTACGATCCGATATGAAATCCAACAACACCGAAAACTCGAATCATGCCAATGCGATCAGCGCGAGAGGTCTGCGTATTGGCATCATCGAAAGTGACTACCACCAAGAAATCTGCGCGGGACTCTCTGCAGGTGCAGTTGATGCGTTCTTAAATGCGGGTGGTGATTCTCAGAACATCGTTCATGTTCATTCACCGGGCTCGTATGAATTAGTCGCCATCGCCTTGGCGCTCGCTGAACGATCCGATATCGACGCCGTCGTCGCACTTGGATGCGTGTTGACTGGAGAAACCAGCCATGATCGATACATCTGCGACGCAGTTGCAAACGGCCTGATCAATGCAACCATTCGCACTGGAAAGCCCATTGCATTTGGCGTCTTGACATGCATCACAATTGAGCAAGCTCGTGCGCGTGCCGGTGGCAGCAAAGGCAATAAAGGGGTCGAAGCAATGCACGCTGCAATCTCGGCAACACGAACGACTCAAGAAATTCGCGCTGGAAGTAAGTCTGTCCCAAGAAACGCTGTTGCGGTTGGAATGAAACGATGACTGTTGCACATGAACAAAGATGTTGCGCACTTCAAGCGATGTTTCAGTTTGATCTCAGCGGAGTAGTCGATCTTCCAATGTTGCGAGAGTCGTTCGAGTCTCGTGCTCGTGAAGCTCGCAGCACTGACCCGATCGAGAGTGAATGCGATTTCACTTTGCCTGCGGTTGCTGCAGGGTTGGCGCTCGCCGAAAAAGCTTGGGGGACCCGAGAAGAAGCTGATCAGGTCATTCGAGATCTTGCTCCAGAATGGCCGACGCATCGACAGCCGAACATTGACCGAAATATCTTGCGCTTGGGTTATTGGGAGATGAAGCACGGTTTGGTGCCGCCAGCGATTGCAATCAACGAAGCCGTTGAATTGTCAAAGGAATACAGCACCGAAAAAAGTTCCGCGTTCATCAATGGTGTCTTGGATCGAATCGCCAATCCAGTTGCGGAGCCGGTTGTTGAACCTTCTGTCACTTTGATCGAGGAATAAAGGAGTCCATTCGCCATGTTCTTCAAGTCAGCGATCGAGGCCGTTCGTCGGGGACTTCTTCGCACTGCTTCCGCAGTTGGAGCAGGACTTCGCAGCGTTTTGCATGGTCGACGACTTGATGATGCGCTGATTGACGAAGTCGAAGCACTATTGATTTCGGCGGATGTAGGAGTTCGAGCTGCGCGAGAACTTGTCGATTCACTGAGAGCGGAATTTCGTTCTGGAAGAGTCGAGCGCGGAGAAGATGCTCTTGAACATCTCAAGAAGCGAATGAAGGAACGATTGGCTCCGCCCGCAGGAACAACGCTGGAAATCGCAGCGACCACTTCGAAGCCCGCGGTTGTATTGGTCGTTGGAGTGAACGGAGTTGGAAAGACCACAAGTGTTGCAAAGATTGCGCATTCAATTCGTGCATCTGGTCGAACGGTGTTGCTTGCAGCTGCAGATACATATCGCGCTGGAGCTGTCGCACAATTAGGAGTGTGGGCTCAGAGACTTGGCGTTGACATTATTCGTGGAGCAACTGGTGGCGATCCTGCCGCGGTTGCATTTGACGCCGCAGAGGCAGCAGTCACACGCGGTGTCGATGTTCTGCTTGTCGATACAGCTGGGCGACTTCACAACGAAGAGAATCTGATGCGCCAGTTAGTTAAAATTCGCGATGTCATTCGTCGGCGGATTCCTGGAGCGCCGCATGAGACATTGCTCGTGCTTGACGCAACAAGCGGGCAGAACGCTCTGGTGCAAGCGGCGGCATTTCAAAAAGCCGTCGATATCTCTGGAATTTTTCTCGCAAAGATGGATGGAACTGCGCGCGGCGGTGTCGTGATCGCAATTCATGATGCGCTTGGAATTCCTGTGAAATTGATCGGTGTCGGCGAGACTCCCGAGGATGTTCAGCCTTTCGATGCAGATCGATTTGTCGATGCTGTCTTTTCTGTTGATGGGGCTACCATTCCATTATGAACGCTCGCGCACGAGGATTCACATTGATCGAGACGCTTGTGGTGATTGGCATCATCGCATTGCTGACTGGAATGATTATGCCAGCTTTCAATATGGTGAAGCGTGAGTCTTACAACACAAATTGCCTCAGCAATCTTCGCCAAAATTTCACGGCATGGCAGTCGTATCAAACGATGAACAAAGGCATCTTGCCGATGTGCGAATTTCTGCCAGTCGTGACCCCAGAGGGTATTGAAGGGGGATTACCGAATCTCTTATCCAAGTTTCTGCCTATGGATAGTCGGTCATGGATCTGCCCAGCCGATGATGACACTGAATCCACAGATACTGGGACGAGCTATACATATCTTCCAGGACTCATTCGCTTTTCTCCTCAAGTGCAGTTCGAGGTACTTCAAGTATTGCTCAACCTTCCTTCAACAACTAGCGAGCGACAGCGTGAAGTTGTTCGCTTGCAGACAGAATCAAAGCTGGTCGTCAGACTCTTTGAGAATGACAGCAAGGGACTCTTTCCGATTCTTCTCGATAGCGCGGATCGGCATCCTGGAACGCGCGTTCCGCGAAATGGTGTCTATTTGGATGGCTCAACGCGAGCTATCAAGGTGGAACAAACAGTTGTTGCCGATTGAAGTGCGAAAAATACAAAGGCGTAAATGGCATTGATCAACTTTCACGAACTCAGATACACACTGCGAGATCGCAGTCAAGAAATCTTCCGTATTGCCGTGATTCTCGCGATGTTGCTGATCGTTTCCTGTGGAGTGTGGTGGTGGGTTTCTGTTCGTTGGAAACCGCCACCGTCGATTTTTGATACGCCAGTTGATGATGTTCTTGGCTATTTGGCAATGGATGACTTCAATGAATTGCCTCTTGAAGAGCGGATGAAGTTTCTTATGGATCTCAGCGATCGATTTCGAGGAATGGAATCTTCCGATAGTGCAGCAATGGCGGGTTTCTTTGCAGGTGTGACTGGGCCCGCTCGAAAGCAGATGACGCAGAATGTTCGAATTTTGGCCCGAGATATTCTTGTGCAAGGCGCATCCGGATATTTTGATGCAGCTCCAAGTGATCAGGGAAAGTACATCGATGATTGGGTTGTGAATTGGACAAAGATGGGGGAGAAGATCGCGACTGGCAAAGAAAGTGATGATACGGACAAGGAGCGCATTGAGAAGATCAAGTCTCAATCCGATCGTGGCGAAGAGCGTGCGAAAGACAGAGTTATTCCATCTCTCAACGAGGACGGCGCGCTTGGCTTCATGAGCATTTGGCAGAAGGAAGTCGAAGTGACTGCGAGTCCAAAGCAGCAAGGTCAGATTTCCAGATTTCTCCAAGACGTGCGCAAGCGTTATTCCAATGCATTCTGAGCCACGGCTCTCACGAACAGATTCGCTGCCGATTCACGCATTCGCGCAGGAGATTGTTCGCAGAATTTCAAGCGATAAAAAATTGGTCCTCGTTGCAGAAACTGGTTCTGGAAAAACCACTCAAGTACCGCAAATTCTGCTGAAATCTGGGGTTGCGGGCGATGGCCGCATTATTGTGTTGCAGCCTCGGCGGTTGGCGGCGCGCGCTGTTGCACGAAGAGTCGCATTCGAAATGGGAGTGCGTGAAGGTGGACTCGTTGGATACCGCACTCGATATGAACGAGTTGAAAGTGCGGAGACAAAAATTCTTTTTATGACCGATGGTCTCTTCGTTCGTTTGGCGCAGGGGTCATCGGATCTCAAAGGGATCAATGTCGTTGTCCTTGACGAGTTTCATGAGCGCGGAATTTCCACAGACCTTGCAGCAGGAATGGTGCGTCGTTTGCAATCACATCGCAGATCCGATTTACGCGTTGCGATTATGAGCGCAACGCTCGATGCCGCTCGTCTTGGAGAAGTCTTCGGTGTCGAGCCACTTTCTGTACCAGGGCGAATGCATCCAGTTGACATCCGATTTCTCGGTGATGTTCGAGCGAACGAAGACGTGATTGACCGCGCCGTCACGGCGGTCGTTGATGCAACTGGAAATCTTCAAGGCGATGGATTGGTCTTTATGCCTGGAAGAAATGAAATCCAGCGAACGGTTGATGCGCTACGATCTCGTTTGTCATCTGGAGTTTTCGATGTGATGGCATTGCACGGCGGTCAGTTACCAGAAGAACAGGATCGCGCGCTGAATCCATCTGATCGCCGCAAGATCGTAGTTGCCACAAATGTGGCGGAAACAAGCCTGACAATTCCCGGCGTTCGATTTGTCGTCGATAGCGGACTCGCTCGCGTGCATCGATTTGACCCACTGCGAGACCTCAACGCATTGAAGTTAGAACCCATCAGCCAAGCGAGCGCTCGTCAACGCGCAGGACGCGCGGGACGGACCGCACCTGGAGTTTGCTTGCGACTGTGGAGCGAATCGACACACAATCGTCGAGCAGAATTCGATGCACCAGAAGTTCATCGCATAGACCTTTCAGAGGCGCTGCTTGGACTTTCTGTTGTTGGTGAAAGTGACCCACTGAAATTTCCTTGGATTGATTTGCCAGAATCGACCGCACTCGATCGCGCTCTACGAGTTCTTATTGGATGTGGCGCAATGGATTCAAAGGGGCAGATCACTTCGAATGGCCGGGCGATGGCGATGATTCCAGCACATCCGCGATTGGCGCGCGCACTCTTGGAGGGGGCGCGAAGAGGATGTGCAGACCGCGCAGGACTTTGGGCGGCGTTCTTGTCTGAACGCGACCCATTCGATCGGGAAAATTCGCAAACGATGGTTCGATATTTGGAGACAAATGATCGACCAAGCGACATCATCGCTCGCGAGCGAATGTTTCTTGCTTGGCGCAGTGGCAAGGCAAATCGAATATCGATCGATTCGGATGCTGCGCGCGAAGTTGGTCGTGCAGCGGACCATCTTTCTTCTGCAGCTCGCCGTGCCGTAGGAAATTCCGTGCAAGAATCAAGTGATCCACCCACCAGTTCGCATTCTGGTGCGTCCTTGGATGAAGCGATCGCCGAGTCATTTATGCTTGGTTTTCCCGATCGAATTGCATGGCGCATGGACAGACAGCGACCGCACGCCGCAATGGCTGGGCGACGCAAAGTTTCCATCGACAAGCGAAGTTTGCACGAGGGATCGGGTCCGTTGTTGGCTTTCGAAGTTCGGCAAAGTGGTGGCGGTGATACCGCGGAGACCACGTTGTCGATGACGGTCGCACTCGAGAGATCGTGGCTCGAAGCAACTCTCCCGCATCGCTTCACCAATCGAGTCGAAGAACGCTGGGAGGCGTCTTCGCAATCTGTTGAAGAAATCGAAGAGCAACTCTTTGATGCCACGGTTATCGAACGAACGGTTCGTCCATCTCGAAGCGTGACGATTGCGTCAGAGATTCTCGCTTCCAGAATGATGGAAGATGGACTTCGTCCAGATGAATGGGAAGAACAGATCACGCCATGGATCGCACGAACACGATGGGTCGCAGAAACATTTCCTCAGCGAGGGTTGTTGACATATACAGACGATGATCTCAGGATCTTGTTTGCGGAGATTGCAACGGGCGCGTCGCGATGGAATCAAGTGTGTGATCGTCCTTGTCTCGCTACGGTGCACAGCGCTTTGTCATATGAAGATCAAACATTTGTTCAACAAATGGCGCCTGCTGATATTCGTTTGCCCAGCGGATACAAAATGAAGTTGATCTATGAACTTGGACAGCCTCCACGAGGAAGCGCAAAGATTCAAGATTTCTATGGGCTCGATCAGACGCCTTGCGTTGCCGGAGGTCGTGTTGCGGTTCGGCTGGACATTCTTGGGCCGAATCGTCGACCGCTTCAAACGACCGCAGATCTTGCAGGATTTTGGCGTGTTTTGTATCCGGAGATTCGAAATGAACTCCGCCGTCGCTATCCACGACACGAGTGGCGATAGCGCAAAGTGGAAGCATCATCAAAAATTTTTCGCTCTTATTTTTATTCGATATTGTCAATTCCCATTGCCGCATCTCCCTGCAGATGTCGTCTTGGATGGATACCAGGTCGGATACCTTCTTCTTGAGAGACTGGCGGATCCGAAGCGAACCGTGGCAACTTTGGAGCCCACGTTCTTCGACCCGCATGAACATCGTGCACGATATCAACCGCTTCGCGAACATCGTCTGTCACTCGGAAGAGTTCAAAATCTTCTGCTGAAATCGTTCCATGCTCTTCGGTAAGGGTCGTGCGCATCCAGTCAAGCAATGGCTGCCAAAATTTCTTTCCAATCAACACAACAGGGAAGGGCACGATTTTCAATGTTTGAATTAGCGTGAGTGATTCAAAGAGTTCGTCCATCGTTCCAAAGCCACCTGGGAAGATGATGAAGCCACGCGCATGCTTCACGAACATCACCTTGCGAACGAAGAAGTATCTAAAAGTTAACTCAATGCTCTGGTATGGATTTGGTTTCTGTTCGAAGGGCAGTGAAATGTTGAGACCGACCGAGACGCCGTTGGCATCGAGCGCACCTTTGTTCGCAGCCTCCATAATTCCAGGTCCTCCTCCAGTGATGACTGCAAATCCTCTTTCGACCAACATCCGTCCGCATTCGACGGCTTGAATGAACTCATGTTTCTCTGGTCGCGTGCGAGCAGAGCCAAAGACCGCAACTGCGGGCCCAACTCGAACCATTGTGTCGGTGGCATCGACGAATTCGCTCATGATGCGAAGTGTCCGCCAAGCCTCGTGTTGCAACGCATCTTTGATGTGTTTGGATTCCATGGCGTAGAGGACTACACTCAAAGTCCTATGAATAGCAAGCTACTCGGTCGGACAGGGTCACGTTCCCCATCCTCAGCAAAGGTCGTTTCATCTTCAAAGGTTGCCACGAAGGCAGTCAAGAGCGATAAAACAACATCACGGTCGGCTTCAGCAAAAGTTGCCGCGAAGGTTGGTGCCAAGGTTGGTGCCAAGGTTGCTGCCAAGGTTGGTGCGAAGGTTGCTGCGAAAGTTGCCGCCAAGGTTGCTGCGAAAGCAACAGCGAAGACTCCGTCCATTTTGACACAGACTCCAACGACTCGTCCCGCAAAGATTGATATCAATGGATATCAGGCAGCGTTGAAGTGGCTTGCTGAACGTCCTGACATCGAGCGTATGCGCGTTGTGAAGTATGACGATGGAACATTCCGATTGGATCGGATGCGAGCATTGCTTGCTGCAATGGGAAATCCACATGAGCAGATTCAGGCTGTGCATGTCGCAGGAACTGTTGGGAAAGGTTCGACTTGCGCAATGATTGCACACATGCTCGAGGAGTGCGACTATACAGTTGGCGTTTATACCAGTCCGCATTTTGTTGATGTGCGCGAGCGTATTTCGATCAATAACCGTTTGATCACCAAGCCTTCGATGGTCGAGATGGCAAAGAAGGTGCAAACTGCCGCGGCAAAGGCAAAGGTCGAGCCGACATTCTTCGAGGCGATGACTGCGATGGCATTCAAGCACTTCGCAGATGAGGCTGTCGATATCGCAGTGATTGAAGTTGGACTCGGCGGTCGATTGGATTCGACAAATGTGTTGACCCCACTTGTCACAGTTGTAACCACGATTGATTTCGATCACATGAGAATTCTTGGCGACACACTTCCAAAAATTGCCCGTGAAAAGGCTGGAATTTTCAAGCGCGGTGTTCCTGCGATCGTGTTTGATGCTCAGCCTGAAGTGAACCGCGTATTCGTTGAAGTTGCGGAAAAAGTTGGTGCGGAACTGAAGATCGTCAATAAAGATATTGAATTCTCCAGTCGATTCTGCACATCACCCGAACTCGGTCCACACACGCGAGTCTGTTATTACACCAAGCAATCACGCATCGAGCATTTGCCAGTGCCGCTTCCTGGCGAACACCAAGCAATTAACTGTGGGCTTGCGCTCGCAGCGGTGGAATGCGTGCGTGCTGCTGGCTTTGATTGTCCAGAGAATCTTTTGACTGGAGGTCTCGCAAAGACGAAAGTCTTGGGTCGGATGGAACTCATCAGCGATCGTCCGCGAATTTTGGTCGATGGAGCGCACAATCCTTCAAGTCTCAACGCACTGATGCGATGCGTCGGCGCTCATGTGCCGTATGACAGCATGGTGTGTGTCTTTGGTTGCTGCCAAGACAAAGATGTCGGCGAGATGCTTGATCGTTTGAATCTCGGCGCGGACAAAGTCATCTTCACCCGTGCATCAAGTAATCCTCGTGCAGCTGATCCGCACGAATTACAAAAGCTCTTCCAAGAACGCAGCGGCAAGATGAGTCAAGTCGGCCGAACAGTCGGCGAGGCCATACAGTTGGCGCTTCGAGCGACCAGCCAAGACGATTTGGTCTGCGTCACAGGTAGTTTCTATGTGGTTGGTGATGCGATGAAGTATGTCAGCGAGCAGTCGCAATTTCAGAGCCGTCGTCCACAGTCCGCATAAATCTCAAGAACGCTCGCGAAGAACCATAAGAAGCTTCATCCAACCACGCCATAGAACCACCGCTATCCTTCGGACTTTCCTATGGTCGAATCCGAAATAATTCATCGATACGACGCAAAGTGCGCAGGCGAAATCGAAACGCACTGGCAAGCGCAGTGGTCTCGCGACGATGCGTTCCGTACTTCAAACCCTGGTGAAGCTGGATTTGATGCAACGCGTCCGAAGTTTTACATCTTGGATATGTTTCCATATCCATCGGGTGCGGGACTGCATGTTGGACACCCTGAGGGATATACAGCGACTGACATTTTGACGCGATACAAATTGATGCGCGGTTTCAATGTGTTGCATCCGATGGGATGGGATGCATTTGGTTTGCCGGCAGAACAATATGCAGTTCAGACAGGCGTGCATCCAGCGATCACGACTCGAAAGGCGATCGATACTTTTCGGCGGCAACTGCAGCGATTGGGATTTCGGTATGACTGGTCGCGCGAATTTGGCACGATTGATCCTGATTATTATCGGTGGACGCAATCAATTTGGTTGCGCGCGTATCGATCGTATTACGACGCTTCAAAAGGACAGGCTCGGCCGATTGCTGAGCTAGAAGCGAAACTCGAAAAAGAAGATCGTGTCATTGCAGTGACTGTTGCTGAAGTTGGCGCTGTTGAAAGTTCAATTCTCAGCGAGCAGAAATGGTCATTGTGTACGCCAATTCAGAAACAATCTTATTTGGATACACACCGTCTCGCATATCTCGGTGTGCAGACAGTCAATTGGTGCCCTGCACTTGGCACTGTGCTTGCCAATGAAGAAATTGTTGACGGTCGCAGCGAACGTGGGGGTCATCCAGTCTTTCGAATGCCTCTTCGACAGTGGATGTTCCGTATTACGGCGTATGCGCAGCGACTTCTGGACGATCTTGATCTTGTTGAATGGCCAGAGTCCACGCGCACGATGCAAGCTGCGTGGATTGGTCGCAGTGAAGGCGCAGAAGTTCGATTTGCAGTCGATGGCTTCGGCGATCTCACAGTTTTTACAACTCGACCAGACACGCTCTTCGGCGCGACATATATGGTCGTTGCGCCAGAGCATCCATTCGTGGAATGGGTGCGCGATCGAGCACCCAAGAATCATCAAGCGATTGCCGATTATGTTCAGTGGTCTCGCAATCGTTCGGATATCGATCGACAAGCGGAAAGTCGCGAGAAGACCGGGATTTCACTGGGGGTGTCCGCACGAAATCCTGCGAATGGAGAACTTATTCAAGTTTGGACTGCGGACTATGTGTTGATGGCGTATGGCACGGGCGCAATTATGGCAGTGCCAGCGCATGACACGCGCGACTTCGCATTTGCCAAACGATTCGACCTTCCCATTCGCTGCGTTGTTGCTGCGACCGATGGAAGTGCATGGACAGGCGAACTTGCAACATCAGAAGCTGGTACCGCGTGCAATTCTCGTAATGATCGCATCTCTCTCGATGGACTCTCGACAAGCGATGCGACGACCAAGATGATCGAATGGTTGACTTCATGCGGATTGGGATTTCGCAGAATCAATTTTCGTTTGCGCGATTGGCTCTTCAGCCGACAGCGATATTGGGGCGAACCATTTCCAATTGTGTTCGATGATCGAGGGATGCATTATCCAATCGCAGAATCTTCTCTTCCAGTCGAACTGCCATCGTTGGCGGATTACGAACCAGTGCAAAGCGATCATCCAGTGCCGCCGCTTGGAAAAGCGAAAGAGTGGGTTCACACAACTGCGGGTGAAGCAGGGGTCGACCCAACATTGCTTGACCCTTCGACGCGTGTGCGCCGAGAAACCAACACAATGCCTGGGTGGGCAGGTTCATGTTGGTATTACCTCCGCTACTGCGATCCGAAGAATTCCTCGAGATTTGTAGGCAAAGAGGCGGAGCGATATTGGATGGGCGATCGTGGCGTTGATTTATATATCGGTGGTGCAGAGCATGCGGTTTTACATCTGCTTTATTCACGCTTTTGGCACAAGATGTTGTACGACCTTGGAGAAGTTGGAACTCCAGAACCATTCGCAAAACTTTTTCATCAGGGAATGATCACCAGTTTTGCATTCGAGCGCGCCGATGGATCATTGATCGCAACAGACGGAGTGCGCGAAGAATCTGGTTCATGGCGCGAGATTGCGACCAATGAACCTGTGACGCGAGTGATCGCAAAGATGTCGAAGAGTCTGAAGAATGTTGTGACGCCAGATGAAGTCGTTGCGGAATATGGTGCGGACACACTCCGCCTGTACGAGATGTATATGGGACCTCTCGCTGATTCAAAACCGTGGAATACGCGCGATATTGCTGGAGTCTTTCGATTCCTTCAACGAGTGTGGCGACTTGTTGTTGATGAACGAACTGGCGCGTTGATGTTTGCGAGAATTGCCAATCCAGAGATTGAGCGGCAATTACACAGAACGATTCAGAAAGTTGCTCAAGACATAGAGCGATTGGCGATGAACACTGCGATTGCAGCGTTGATTGAATTGGTCAATCTTGCGACTCGTCCAACGCAGATGAAAGATCCAGCCGATGGTGGTCTCACGCTGGATCAGATGCGTAGATTTCTCTGCGCACTTGCCCCATTCGCGCCACACATTGCAGAAGAACTTTGGCATCAAATTGGGGAAACATCCAGTATGGGCAATGCTTCATGGCCGGCTGTCGACGAAACGCAATTGGTGGATGAGATGATCGAATTGCCCGTGCAAATTCAAGGGAAAGTGCGAGCGAGAGTGGCTGTTCCCAGCGGCGCAGATGCCACGGAAATCGAAAAGTTGGTTCTTGCAGATGCGAAGGTGCGAGAACTTTTGGAAGGTCGTGTTCCCAAGAAAGTCATCGTTGTCCCAAAGCGCATGGTCAATGTGCTCGTGTGATTCCATCGCCCGCGGCTACTGCTGTGTGTCAAATCGACAGTGATGCGCCAACAAAGAAGAGAGCTACAAGCAGCGCAACTCCAACGAGAAATTGCACAATCGCAGCAACCCAAGGACTGTGAATAATCGCTCCCTGATCTGTGAGAGATGCGAGCGGGTCGAAGTGTGGAATCATAAATATTGCTGGACCCATCAGCACGACGACGGCAATCGTCCCTCTGCCGATGATGCGTGCAAGATTCAGCATCGAGGCAGGCGCGATCATTGCAGCAATGAAGAGAAGCGTGGCGAGCGCGATCCACCAAAGCACTTGTGCCGCCATAATGTGTCCGCATAAGAGATTCGCTGCAGCCCTGCGAAGATTGAGAATCCGTGGATCCGCTTTGCGATCCCATGTCATTGGCAAGATCAAATAGCGCATCAGAAAGATCGAACCAGTCACCGCAAGAACTGAAGTAATGCATCGCGCCACGGTCAGTGGTTCACTTGTATATGGACCGATGTTCAGTTCTTTTCCACCGATGCTAAAAATCCGGTGCTCGCCAACAGCGTCAATGCGGGTCGAAGAAATTTCGGACCATGAAAGTCGAATCCCTTCAGCATCGAGATGCACAAGACCGCCAAACCAAACAAAGAGTGTCAACAGCAAAGTCCATCCGATCATCCTGCGCACAAAAGAGCCATTTGTTGCACCTGGCGAAGTCGGTTTGATTCCGCGCCAATAGTGAGGAGCGGGGGAGAGCACCCCGATAGAAAAGATGGTTGGTTTATTTGTTTGGTTCATCTGAATTGCGTACTCTTCACGCTAGCGTAGTTCCGATGGCTGAAGATGACTCCGATACAGATTCGGTTGGTGGCTGGGATGTCGAACCGCAGGAGAGCGGATTTGTCGCATTTTGGCCACATAAAGAAGCTCTCACTGGCGCTGAATTTGCGACCGCAATCACTGCGTGGGTTGGATCGAAGGCTCCCATCGAGCCAATCGAGAATGATGAGGATGCAATTTGGGCATTTGGAGTTCAGATTCCTGGAATTGAATCGGGTTTCGTAATTTGGTGCGAACCCGCACGCGAATTATCCCAGCGCGATCGAAGTCAAATTGGCGATGACGCAGCCCGCTGCCCATGGGTGATTCGAATGCAGACGATTCTTTCTGCCGAGGAGCCTGCAGAAGAATATTTTATGAGCGTTGGGATGCTCGGTGGTGCCCTACCAGACATTATTGCAATTTTGGATGTCATCACCGGAGAGGTCTATCAGCGCCAAAGAATCGATCGAGATTTTCTTGCGCAGGATGCTGGTCCAATCGAACGGTTGCTTTGGCGTCTTGGGCGATACGAAGCTCTTCCTGATGGCGATTCCAATTTGGTTTTGCTTGGAACCCATGGACTTGCTCGTTGTGGCATTCCAGAACTTGAGATGGCCGAAGTCCCAAGCGATCTTGCAGAATCAGCTGCAGTTCTGTTGCACACTTTGGCGGGGTTGTTGTTGGAAAACGATCTGCCCGATCCGGGAGAATTCATCGAAGTTGGCGATGAGTTGTCGGTCGTGTTGCAACCCGTTGACCAAGTTTCAGAATTTATTGGAGAGTCTTCTGCTGGATCAGAGCCTTGGAGAGTTCAGGCGCGTGCACACGGCTTGAGTGAATTTGCGCTTATTCGCGCCGTTGTTTGCGCAGTTCAGCCAGTCGGTCAATTTCGTCGGCTGTGGGTATGGCCCCAAGAAGTCGTAGAGAGCATCGCTGCTGGAAGCGCAGTTCTCTATATGACTCAGCACAGCGTTCGGTCTACCGAGCGGCGAGCACGATCAACGTGGGGATTATTCGCAACCGCATTCGCGAGCTTGACACGTACAGGTAATCCACGATGGCAAGAAATTGCACGTACAGGCTTTACTGTGCAGACACCCGTTCCAGGTTCTGGCGAACCGCGCATCGAGCAGTCATGGTTTGCAGTCGAACGTATCGATCATGATTCGTTGACCGTATCGGTTGTTGATCGTCCGATCACTCGTCCGGATCTTGATCCTGGTACTCGTCTGACCATCAATACTTCTGCAGTGACTGATTGGCGCGTGGAAATCGCAGAAGAAATTTATGACCCCGATGACGTTGATGCGCTGTTGATTGCAGTCGACCGTGTGCGAGAAGTCGATGGAGATTCACCTCAGATTGAGCCTCGACCATGAATTCTTCACAAGAGAACACAAGATTGGTCACGGTTCATCTTGCAACCAGCGATTTTGAAGCGCAAACAGTCGCAGCAATTTTGCGCGACCGAGAAATTGATGTTGCTGTTTTTAGCACGGCAATTCAAGCATTTGGACTCGATGGAGTGGGTAATCGCATGCTCGGTGGCATACCCGTGCAAGTTCGATCCGAAGACTTGGAGCGTGCGAAGGCTGCTCTGCGCTCGAACAAATTTCTAGCCGACAGCGTTGACTGGGATTCTGTCGATGTCGGCGAAGAAGACGAAAGTGCCAAGCAACTTGGAAAGTCAGGAGGCATGAATACATTTGGTCGCTTCATGGTCGGCGGTGGACGGATCGCAGCGCTCATCATTCTTGTACTGAGCGCGGCGATTTGGCTTGCGCGGTGCAGTTGATGCGCATTCGTCGACGCTATCACCTGCACTGGCCTGGCGTGATCTTTGTTGTACTGACAGTTTTGATCGGCATCGCAGCATCGCAGAGACGCGAAAATCTTTTGGTATGGGTCTTCGCCTCGATGCTTGCGTGGATCATCGTTTCTGGAATCATCTCTGGCGCAATGATGATGGCGGTGCGCGCAGTACGAATTGCACCGAGGCATGGTCGTGTTGGAGAGTGGTTAAGGATTCAATACAAAGTCTCTTCTCAATCAATCATTTGGCCACTTTTCGACATTCGAATTCAAGAAATGGTTTCTGGGAAATGGCACTATGCGCATTTGTCCTACTGTCACCGTGGCGAATCAGTCATTGCTGATGGAGATTTTTTCCCAGAGATGCGCGGTCCTTTGAAGTTAAAAAAGTACCGCTGTTTCAGCGGATTTCCATTTGGATTGATTATGAAGTCTGTTGAGTTTTCGCAGGATGTGGAAATTCTCGTTCACCCTCAACTCCTCGATTTACATTCAAACACTCTTCGTCGATTGCTTTCGACTCGTGGAGGAGATGGTCTCCGAGCTCATTCCGCCCGTGGCGCAGGAGAGGAATTTCACGGACTGCGCGAATATCGAGCGGGTGATTCTCTTCGAAGCGTGGCGTGGCGCAGGAGTGCTTCGCTTCCAGATTTGGTTGTCATCGATCGCGCGGCGCCAATGCCACGACGCCTTGCAGTTGTGCTTGATCTACGTATCACTGATACGCCACACACGATTGAGCTTGAAGAACAGGCGATTGCACTGACAGCAAGTTTGCTTTCCCACGCAGAACAATCTGGCTGGGAGATTTCGCTCGAAATACTCGGTTGCGCTGCACCTCATTTGCCAATGCGTCGCGGTGGGCGGCATCAATTGCAGATTCTTGATGCACTCGCCGGAATTGATCTCGCTATGCCTCGGTCAACGCAGAGTTCTCTACGTGATATTCGCAAAGGATTTTTCTTGACGATTCACCCAGGGAAGGAAATCCGTCGCGCTATTCAGGGAGATTCCATTTCAATATCTGCCTCAAATATCGCAGAATACTGCAGAGAAATCCCAAATGATTGACGGTCAAATTGTGCGCAGGCAGAATTTGGGTTATGCGTTTTTATCGCTATCGGCATTCGCGTTGAGCGAGCGAAGCATAGTCATTCTTGTCGTGGGGACTTCTCTTTCGATTGCAAGTTGGTTTATTACCGCTGGATGGCGAAAGAGAATGCTGCCGGAGTGGGCAGTCTTGTCGCTGATATTGACTTCCTTCGCAGTGGTCATTCTTCGAGTTTATTCAGATCCGTATCAATTCGAAATTCCATCAGTGATTGGAATCCTCGTTTCATTTGGAATTGTCTTGCGAATGTATGCCCGAAGAACGAGTAGCGATGAGCGACAGATTCTGATGATGTCATCAATACTTTTATTCATCGCAGCGTTACAGAGTAGTGATTTGATTGTCGGAGTATTGGTCTTGTGCGCAACACTCATGGCGGTTCATTGTGTTGTGCGATTTCGCTTCGCAGTCTGCAAGGAACGTCAAGAGCGAACAGGAATTGATGGCGGGATTTTTCTTCGCGAATCGACAACCGAGCGCCGGAGAAGTTCAAGAGATTTGAAATGGGTCATTCGATTCGCAATGTTGATTATTATGATTCTTACAGTTTCGATTTTTGTCCTTCTCCCACGCAATCCAGAGCCAATCAGTTCTCTCTTTGGAATGTCCGGCTATAGTCAATTGGATTTTCCAACGGGTATTTCGCTCATGTCTCCCGTGAGATTGAATCCAGCTAAAACCGAACTGTTATCGATCGAATGGCTTGGGTCCGATGGGAAGCATCCTGTCAATATTGACACGATGCGCCTGCGAGGTGCTGTACTTGATGTGTACGACAGCAGACCTGCGCAGTGGTCTTCGCGTCGGACTATGGCGCGCGAAGTGGTGACTCTCGATGACGATACTTTTAAGTCCTTGGGGAAGGATCCGATTGACGAAAGAATCAATACTTTCACAATGCGTGTTGAGTTTCGCGGATTGCATTCTGGAGTTTTGTTTAGCCCTTGGACACCAATCAGCATTCGCACCGATAAACCTCGGGTCTTCTTGATTGCTCCAAGGACATTGTCAATTCGCTTGCTGGGTATGGAAAGCCTCGGAGGGATCAATGGATATGAGATGCAAATTCAACCATATCCTTCTGAAGCAACTCTCACTTCTTTGCAAGGCAACCCAACTTTACTTCCACCACTTCCAACCTTTCCAGTTCTAGCTGTTGAAGATGCTGCAAATAAAATTCTTTCGAATGAAGAGATCGATTCCACTCTTGCACGAGTTGATGCTTCGGCAAGATGGGCACGAAATGCTCGTCTTGCCAAGATTTTTGAGAGCGAACTGACCAGTGAACGTTTTCGATACACCTTGGATCTTCGATCATTCGTTCGAAGCGGCGACCGCGACCCAGTTGATTTGTTTCTCAACGAATATCGCTTTGGGCATTGCGAATATTTTGCCAGCGGACTCTGTGCGCTTTGCCAATCGGTGGGTGTCGATGCCAGAATCGTCATTGGGTATCTTGCGAAAGAATTCGATAAATCTTCGCAGCGATTTATCGTCCGCGAATCTGATGGTCACGCTTGGGTTGAAGTTCGTACTGGGCTACATCAGTGGACAGTGTTTGATCCGACTCCTGTTGAGGAGGTCAATCCAAATACTCCTGGAGATGATTCATGGGCGATTTTCCGTTTTTTCTTTGCGCCGGTCGAATCGCTTTGGCGAGAGCAAATCGCACAATTCGATGCTCGAGCTCAGAACGCTTTAGTGCAGCAAAGCAATGAATGGTTTCGTGCCATGGTCAAGTCATCGTGGGATTCGATCGAGCGGACTGCTCGAAATGCAAGCAATTCCTCACAACTTTTGTCTTCGTCATACATCTGGTTTGGATCCGTTGCTTTGGCTATCACACTCTCTTGCGCTGCAGCATTCTTCGCCTATCGAAAGTGGCAACGAATGCAGCGTGCGCTTGGAGTGACTCGCCGTAGTCGAATTCAAACCAAAATCGCAATGCGCGATGGAGCGTTCTATGTTGACGCGCTTGACTTACTGGAAAGAAGAGGGATACGACGGCCGCCGAACTTGTTACTGACTTCATTTGTAGAAAGGGTGCAAATTCAACATTCCATTGCAGGTGAAATCTTCTCTGAAATTGTAAAAAGGTTTTATGCCATTCGATTTGGCGGTGAGCGACCTGATCCAAGAAGAAGAGCATCAGACAATGCATTAGTTGCCCAAATGCGTCAAGCATTTTCGCAGCATCTTCGCCTGAGGAATGATCAGTCGTATGGCAAATAGAGTCTGCCGCCTCTGAATGGCGCATGGAGTACAATTACATCAAATGCCTGCATCAAGATCACGAACATCAGAGTGGAAGCGAAGCATGCAACAGGTCTTTGAGCGAGGCGGAACTCTGGAGATTTCAGTCGCACGAGTTGGGACTTCTAGCTCTTCTTCTATTCCAGCACATCCTTTGGTCGATCCACACGAAGTTGCGGGATCTTCCGATCTTGTCTGGCGCTTGAAGATCGTTTCGCTCGAAGAAGAATCTGTGTTGGTTGAAGCACCCGTTGCTCTTGGCGAAACATTTCGAATTGACGATGGAATCGCTCTCGTGGGCGCAATCACAATCGGGCAGAATCGCTGGAAGTTCCGATCTCGAAAAGTCTCCGATGAACGCCTAGCAGGTACTCGTGGTGTATGTATGCGACTTGAATTGCCAGATACTGTCGAGCGTTGCTTGCGACGATTTGTGCGATTCGAAGCCGCAGATTTGCAATTACCAAGCGTCAGTATTTGGCCGCTTCTTGATCCCAAGACTATTGTCGCAGCCGAGATTGCCAACGAGGAAGCGTTCCGATGCTTCGTCGATTCAAAGCCACCATCGAATATCACTGCACCAATGCCATCAGTGGGTCCAAAGTTCACTGCCACATTAATGAATGTTGGCGGAGGAGGCGTTGGCTTGCGAGTCGAACCACAAGATTCTGCAGTCTTTGGTCGCCATAGAATTTTCTGGATCGAAATTCCGCTTGGTCGAGATCATCCAGTCCCAATCGCAGTCACGGGCAAGGTCGTTCATACCCATCTTGATAGTTCTCAGCGAACATATATCGGAGTATCATTCGACTTCACATTTCGTTTGGCTCACCAGCAGATCGTGGTCGAGCAAATTCAGCGTTCGATGCAGCAAGTTCAAAATCAGCCGCGCCATACAACGGCGCCAAACCCAAAGGATTTATAAATTATGTCACTCGTTTCAACGAATCCAATCCTCGCAGATAGCGTTCTTTCAGGTGCGATCAGTCAATCCGCAGGTTCATCTCGAGCATGCACTGTTTCTGGGATCATCAACAAAACCGCAGGTTGCGTGCTGCTTGCCGCACTTTCTGGTGCAATCGCAGTCCCGGTCACTAAGAATTTTCCTGCAGCAATGTGGATTGCATTCATCGTGTCCATGATTGTTTCGATCGCCGCGATTTTTCTTGTCCGTCGCTCGCCACGGATGGCAGCATCGATCACTGTGCTCTATTCAGTCTCACAGGGATTTATGCTCGGAGCACTTGGAATGTTGCTCGAAGGAATCTTGACTGCGAATCAAATTTCGGTTCCAGGTGGAATCGCACTTCAGGCATTCGTCATCGTGGTGGGATTGATGCTTGCAATGTTGACACTCTTTCGATTTGGAATTCTCAAGGGCGGCGCAATGTTCCAATCCGTCTTGTCGGTTGTCACATTGGGCATCTTCTTTATGTTCCTGATCTCAATAGTGATGAGTCTCTTTGGCGCGAATCTTTCGTGGCTTTCGATGGGTTCTGCCACCGGCACAAGCAATGGCGCATGGATTGGACTGGGAATCAATGTGGTCGTGCTCATCGTCGCCGCTCTCTGGCTGATCGTTGATTTTCGCCAGGTTCAAGATGCTGTTGTCGCGGGTGCGCCTGCATCTGCGGAGTGGTATCTCACCTTTGGATTGGTTGTCACGCTTGCTTGGATTTATCTTGAAGCGCTGAAGTTGGTCTTCCGCATTGCGATGATGTTCGGCAATCGGAAATAATCAAATTGAACGAGAGATTTTGAGCAGAACCCATCTCGCACTATTCGTTTGGACTAATACTCTTTCGAATCAAATTTTCCAAAGTCATCGCCTTCAACATCCGCTTCTGCAGGATCGCCGAGTTCGGAGCCGAAGTCAATTCCTGCTTCGATCTTAAAGATCAAATGCGCTGTGTATGACATCTCCACCGGATGATCGTGTCCGAAGCGTCGTGCAACGATTCGAAAAATATCTGTGACTCGTGGGGCAACACACTCGATGATTCTCCGATCACCGTTGTCTCGAAAGAGTGCGTAGTAACCGTCGCCGAGGTAGTCCACTGATAGGTCGCCGTCCATGGTCGATCCTCCTTTATAGGGGTGAATGTACAAAACCTTCGGGAGAATGACCGTTGAAACTAAAAATTTTCGTTCGTCAATCGTTCGCGAGCTTCGCGGAAGGTCAACTCTTGCTCATCAAGCCGACGCTTCACTGCGTTGAGTTGAAGTTCTGCTTCCCGTCGTGCGTTGCGACTGAGTTGACCGAAGGCAGGATGTTCGAGTAACTGTTCAAGTTCGAGAGCGATGATCAGCGTCATAGTCTCGGCGTCGACTTCCAACTCTCCAGCTGTCGCAGCGACAGCATCGAGCCCGTCCAATTCGCGTTTGTATCGCTGGGTCATAAGCGTTTGTTCTTGAGGGTTTGCGAAGAGCAAAAGAGCCTCGTAATTGAGCTTTCTGCGTTGTTCGATTTGATCCTCAAGTATCTCTGCTGCAGCGACTTGCGAATCGACCTTAGACTCCACTGAGAGTCGCATAGGCACGCGGAATTCGCAGCGTTCCTGGCTTAATTTATGTTTCATAGACTGGCAATACCAATAGCTGAGGGAATGTGCATCTTTCAATCTTCGAAGCGCAGTTGATGTCGGTGAAATTCCTCCGTGAACTGCGGAGTTTCGATCGCGTCGAATCGCGTGCATATTGTCGGCTTCGTGCCTGGGAAGGACTCCACGGCGTTCGAGTTCGCCCAAAGTCACTCCTAGTTCTGGCGGCAGAGCGTTGCCTAGAGTGACACGGGCAATGGTCGACGCCATTATCTCGACCATCAATCGCAATTTGAAGAGACACGCCTCAGGATCGGTGTGGACATAATTCTGCTTGCTTGCCAAGTTTGGAAAGTCGCCGATCAAGCGCTTCAAGAAATCCAAAGTTTGAAATGGGATCTCCCATACTTTAAGAATCCCTTATGACAGGTTGAAGCATGTCCGCCAGAATTCGCGCACTGAGGCAACATTCCTCAACTCGTTGAGTCGAGATCTTCATCGCACTTGCAAGAACCGAAGCCCAGCGAACCTCCGCAGCATCCATTCGCCGATCGAGCAGAGCGATCATTAGCGCACCAGTCAGAAACTTCTCTTGTGTTTTGGGCGGCAATGCGGCAACTCCAGAGAGACAATCGATCAGAGTCAGCCGATTGATTCTTGCTGGAGACTTACCCTCAATACAATCATCTTCCGTAAGTCCAAGAACCGCCTGTGCAAAGAGACCTGCGGCAGAAGGTTGGGAATGAATCACAGGATTGTCCGAAGCCGCAGCCATACCACGTGCGGTCAGGAACCAAAGCGTTGCTTGTTCGACAGCCTGCTCCATATGAATAGTTTATGCCTTCATCTTGGATTTTCGCTTTTGAAGTTCGTCAAGAATTTCAGGACGATTTTGGTCAAGATCCGGCGCAGGACCGCGTGAAGTTCTGGGAGTGACCGAGCTCATCTTGATCGGATCGCCAGGGACGTGCGTTGTGCCAAGAGCAGGATCGTTTACTGGAACGATCATTTCGCGCGCAACGACTTGCGGCATTGCAACCATCTCGGCGATCGATTGAATCGTAGAGCATGGAATTCCAACTTCAGTCAAACGATCAATCCATTCGTGCGCTCTGCGAGTTACCAATACAAGTGTTAGTTCTCGATCGAGTTCATCGAGCATCTCAATGCGCTTGGCGTTTGTTAAAAAGTGTGGATTTGTTGCCAAATCGGGACGGCTAATGACCTGACAGAGCAATGCGAAAAGAGAATCGTTTCCTGCAGCAATCACAATCCAGCGATCTGCGCATAAAAATGCCTGAAATGGAGCGATCGATGGATGACGCGTGCCGCGCGCTGCAGGAACAACCTTTGTTGCGGTGAATGTTGTGACGGCTGCTTCCAAGAATGCGATCTGACAATCGAGCATGGCAACATCGATCAAGCATCCTTCGCCAGTTCGTGTTCTTTTATGGATCGCGCTTGTTACGCCAAGCGCCATATAGAGGCCTGCCACGAGATCTCCAATCGATGCACCGACTCGGACGGGGGGGCCATTTGGATGTCCAGTCAAACTCATCATCCCGCTGAGTGCTTGCGCAATGATGTCGTACGAAGGTTGAGGCGAAAGTGGGCCGGTCTTGCCAAATCCAGAAATCGCACCATAAATCAGCCGAGGCCAACGAGCATGCAGTTGATCCCATCCATATCCCAGTTGTTCCATGACATGTGGCGAAAAGTTTTCGACCAGCACATCTGCGTCATCAAGCAGAGCTTCGAAAATTTTTCGGTCTTGGGCAATTTTTAGATCGAGTGCGATTGATTCCTTGTCGCAGTTCACGCTTGTGAAGTACAAACTTTTTCCATTGAGATGCGGACCGAATGCGCGAGAGTCGTCGCCGATTTCTGGTCGTTCCACTTTGATGACTCTTGCGCCGAGCGATGCGAGCACCGATGTAGCGAATGGCGCTGATAAGACTCGCCCAAGATCGATGACCGTGATTGCAGCAAGCGGTGGAGATTGATCGACGATGGACATTCGTGAAGGATAGATGCGCCGCATCGAGTAGCGCTTTGGCGATACTCTATGGAGATATTCGATTCGACCGCGCACAGGCCCGTGGCGGAATTGGCAGACGCAGCGGACTTAAAATCCGCAGAGCTAACCCTCATCCGGGTTCAAGTCCCGGCGGGCCTATTTCTTTTCACAGTTCGCAATGCAATGCGAGATTCAATGCGTGAGATTATTGGTCTGTGCCAAGCGAATTGAAAAATCGTGTTTCGAATAGTCAATTTGTAGTAGTATTTTTTTGATGCTCGCCACTCTTGAGAAACTTTCTCGTCGGGGCAAACAACTTATTGCAGTCATTTCAGACGCAGCAGTTCTCTCATTTGCTATGTGGGCAGCTTTGGCTATTCGCCTTGAAACGCTCTGGCCAAATACTCAAGGGCGCTCACTCTTCATCATCTGTCTCTTGGCAATGATTGTCGGCCTTCCCTGTTGCTATGGATTTGGGCTCTACAGAGAGGTCACTCGATATATCGGTCTTCGCTTTGCTGTTCGAGTTGGCTATGCGGTCTGCGCTACTTCGTTGATCCTGGCATTTTTGGAATTCATGAATGACCGTGCAAATGGTCTTCCGCGTTCTGCAATTTTGATCTTCTGGATGCTGTCAATTTTGGGAATTGGCGGTTCGCGCGCAGTGGCTCGATACATCCTTCGCAGTCCATCGCAGCGAGCGTGCTCTCGGACTTTGATTTATGGAGCTGGCGATGTTGGCGCAGGATTGGTTTCCATGCTGACGCAAGATCAGCGCACGAAAATCGTTGGATTCATTGACGATGATCCGAAGCGAGCAGGCACCAAAATCCGCAGTGTGCCGGTTTATTCTGCAGAAAACATTCGTCAGGTTGTGCGCGAAGTACGCGCAGATACTGTGCTACTTGCACTTCCAGAATCATCAAGGCGACGTCGTCGAGAAATCTTCCAAGAATTGACAGCCTTAGGTTTACGAGTCATGTTGGTTCCAACGCTAAAAGAAATCGCAGAAGGTACTGCGCAGACTGACGCAGTCCGAGTGATGAAGATCGAAGATCTGCTCGGACGTGCTTCCGTAGAACCTGTCACGGAACTCCTCTCGCGCAATATCAGCGGAGCGAATGTGCTCGTGACGGGTGCTGGTGGATCGATTGGTTCAGAAATCGCTCGCCAAGTTCTTCTTCAAGGACCCAGGCGACTTGTGGTATTAGATAATTGCGAATTCAATCTCTACACGATTGAAAATGAATTACGTCGACTTGTTGGAACGGCAAGTGGTGTGCAAATTGTCTCAGTGCTCGCATCTGTCCTTGACACTCTTCGACTCGAACGAGTGATGTCAGAGAATGCAATTGACACTATTTACCACGCAGCTGCATACAAGCATGTTCCGATTGTCGAGGCGAATGAAATTGAAGGAGTGAACGTCAATGTCATTGGGACATTGCGTGCGGCGCAGGCAGCGCGCAGGACTGGAGTCGCATCATTTGTGCTTATCTCGACCGACAAAGCCGTTCGTCCAACGAGTGTGATGGGAGCAAGCAAACGATTGGCGGAAAAATGTTTGCAGGCGCTGGCTGACTTCGATGTTCGTTTCAATCTCGATGTCTCGAAGGATCGCGCAATTCCAAAGCGTCGAACTCGCTTCACGATGGTTCGCTTTGGAAATGTGCTTGGATCGAGTGGATCTGTCGTCCCATATTTCACAGAGCAGATTCGCCGTGGTGGCCCAGTGACATTGACACATATGGATATCACTCGTTACTTCATGACTATTCCCGAAGCATCGTCGCTGGTGATTCAGGCCAGCGCTATGGGAAATGGTGGCGATGTTTTCGTGCTGGATATGGGAGAGCCGATTCGAATCGTTGATCTCGCTCGAACCATGATTCGTCTTGCCGGATACACAGAGAAAAGCGTAGAGCATTGCAACGGTGATATAGAAATTCAGGTCACAGGTCTTCGACCAGGTGAAAAACTTTACGAAGAACTTTTGATCGGCGACAATTGTGGTCCGACTGAACATGTGGCGATTATGCGAGCACGCGAGAACTTCATCCTCTGGGAAGAAATCGAACCAAGCATCGAAGCACTCGAGGCGGCCATAGATCAGCATGATGTCCTACGAGTTCGATCAATCTTGCGACAACTGGTTTCCGGCTATGGAAATCAAGTTCCGTCGGAAAGTTCACGCTAGAAATTTCTAACTAGAAATCACTCACTAGAAAAAACGAGCCAGGATATTTCGATGAATGGGCATAAATTCCCTACATTCGGGGGATAAAAACATAGACTTTTGTTCAGATTGGGTTAAGATTTGATGTATGCATATCCGCGCTCGATCTGCCTTCACTTTGATAGAAGTGCTTGTGGTCATTGGGATCATTGCGCTTCTGACTGGACTGCTGGTGCCAGCAATTGGAATGGCACGAAAGTCGAGTAATGCTGTTGCAAGCCAATCGAATTTGAAGCAGTGGGGGGCTGCAACTATTAACTACACCAATATCAATAAGGGCAAATTGCCGTGGGAGGGAGATTCAGACGGTGGGGGATCCGCGAGTACGTATATGGAAAAGAACTTGCTTGAAAAGACATTTTGGGCGAATGCCCTATCGAGTCTGCTTGGTGAGCGTACTTATAAAGACTTGGTGGCTCAGGATGCAATTGGTCTCACTCAAATTCCTCTGCCAGGCGAACGGTCTGTTTGGGTTGACCCAGGAGCTGATTTATCGCCTCTCGCACCATGGCAATTTGGTACCAGGGAAAAGTTCTATTTCAACTATGTCCCCAACAGCCGTTTGAATGACTCTGTTGCGACACCTGTTGGCGGTCGTGATGAAGTGGTTTTACTGCATAGTATTTCAGATTCTGCCGCAACAGTTTTGATGATGGAATCGCGTAGCAACGAGAGAGAATTGCCAGGGTCAGATGTCTATTCACGAGCTCCCTTGGATCTTTGTAAATCCGACTGGCACGCATTTCCAAATCGCCACTTCCAAGGGGGACATGTCGTATTTGTGGATGGTCATGTCGCTCACATTCTTAACGATGTGGCAACGAGATCTGTTCAGGGCAGTCGAGACCCCGCTCAGGCCGCAGGCGATTGGAACAAGCCGGGCAAATTGATTTGGAATCCGCGAGGTGCTGCCGGAGATGTTGCGCCATAATCGCAACTCTGCATGATCATGCTTTTCATGCGATAATCGAATTATGTCTTGGCGATTAATCGGCACTTCGAATGACGGCGAATTGAATTGGACTCTTTTGCCTCCGAAGGTGGTCACGATAGGGCGTGACGCTGAATGCACAATCCATCTCCTTCAAAAGCAAGTCTCTCGTCGCCATATCGAAATCCATTGGGCGCCTGGAATCGCTGATCAGAATGGACATTGGCGCATTCGAGATTGCGGTTCGACGGCGGGGACATTTGTAAATGGAGTGAAATTGACCGCTCATCAAGAAGTGCGTCTGAATCATCGCGATGTTTTCGAGATTCGACCATGGAAATTTCAGGTGGAAAGTCCTTTCTCAGATAAAACCATTGGATTTGTTTCGCAGACACTTGTCGACGAACCAGAGATCGAAGGACAGTTTGAGGCGCTTTCGGATGCTCAGTCGACTGCAAATCTTGCTCAAGGATTGCTGGTGAAATTACTTGAGGCGAGCGAAAATCTACACAAGGCTACCGATGATGAAAGCGTTGGCATTGCAGCGGTCGCATCACTTTCAGAGGCCACGGGATTTGCCAATGTCGCTTTTTTAAAAGGAGCAGATTGGCGTTCGCCAGAAGTTGTTGCACATCAGGGCGCAATTTTGGGATCGCAAGGAGAGCTTGAAATCAGCCGCAGTCTGCTGAAACGCTCTATGCATGGGATTTACATTCTCAAAGGAGGGGTGTCTTCAGGAACGCTGGGCGCAAGTTTGGAATCGCTTGATATTCGTCAAGCCATCTGTGTTCCCGTCGAAGCCGGAACAACTTTCTTTGGATGGTTGTATCT
>CAMBWI010000010.1 GCA_945871445.1 Singulisphaera sp. GP187
TCCTTGCCAGCAGCATCCATCGCTTGAAAAATGAGCAGGATCGACCAGTGATCTTGCGCATAAAGCATGTCTTGCAGTTCCGCCATCATCTGCACGCTCTTTTCCAGGAGTTCTTTTGAATCCCCCTTCTTGATTCCAGGCAATCCAGACGTTTCATTTGGATCGCAATGCTTCAGCCGAAATGCGTCACCGTCGGTCACTGCATACTTTTTTCGAAGTGACTTTGCAGCTTCCAGTATGTCTTGCGGTTTCATATTGGCAAGTTGTATCAGGAAAAAAACATTATCAACTTCAAATGCGACTTTGCAAATTATTTTGAAGCCCATCCGCCCGCATACATCCCCCTTTCACAACTTCGGAAAGGGGGGATTGAAGGCGAAAAAAAGAATGAACCGTACTGGGCTCGAACCAGTGACCTCCTCCGTGTCATGGAGGCGCGCTAGCCAACTGCGCCAACGGTCCGTTCAATCACATCCTACGGCGTTCAGTACGAATGGGCAAGATGCTCGTTCTTCACGCTTGCGAAGCGACGCAGCGATCGATTCGTTTGAGAGAACTCGCCTTTCCAAGAATTGCCAGAGTGTCAAAGATTGGCGGACTGACAGTTGATCCACAAAGTGCAACACGTAAAGGCTGAGCGATGGATCCAAGATTTCCACCCGCTTCACTCTCTACATATGGCTTGATCGCTGCTTCAAGACCCTGCACAGACCAATCACCGCACTGAGATAAAATTTTGGAGAGTGCCTTCAAATGCTCACAACCACTTGGCGTCGCACCGTGTAAGAATTTCTTGACCGCCTTTGTATCCCATTCAAGTACATCGTCTGCAACAGTAATAAATCCATTTGTTCGAAAAAGATCATCGAGTGTTTTGCTGCGCTCTTGACTTGCATCACAAAGAGAACGGAACTGTGCATCTGTCACGCGTGACATAAATTCTGGATGAAATGTCCGTCCATGGTCGGCAACCTTGGCAACAAATTCTTCTCGCGGCATCGCTTGCAATGCGTGCAAATTGAACGCAAGCAATTTCGAGCGATCAAATTTTGCGGGCGTCTTCACCACTCGTGCAAGATCAAAATGGCTCTTGAGAAATTCTCGATCAAATTTTTCCAAATCTCCACCAGGACTCCATCCATTGAGCGATAAAAAGTTGCAAATGACCTCTGGCAAATATCCAGATCGACGGAAATCATCAACATTAATTTCTGGAAGTATGACGCCCAGTGCAGAGGCGAGAGAACTTGCGCACGCAAGATCGAGTTGAGTATTTTTATCTTTGATCCATGCAGAAAATAGAACTGGATCGACGGTGTTCGCTGGAGGCGAAGTCATCCCCCGCTCTGCGATTGCCTTTCGCAGGACCTTGTCTTTGTCGCGCTTGGACATTTTTGATCCATCCGGATTAAAAATGAGCGGCAAGTGACCATAGATCGGTCTGCGAAAACCAAGCGCATCCTGCAGAACAATGTGCTTGGCGCTGTTATTGAAATGCTCTTGTGCACGCAAGACATGCGTGACGCCCATCAGTTCATCATCAACAACAACAGCGAAGTGATATGTTGGAAATCCGTCAGCCTTGCGGATGACGAAGTCGTCTGTCTCTCCCGCTGGAATGATCGCGTCGCCAAGAATCTCGTCGCAGATCGTGATGGGACTTTGCGGAGTATGAAATCGAATGACCGCTGGTTTGCCTACAGCAAGAAACTCTGCGACTTTTTCTGCGCTCAACGCACGAGCAGCTTGGCCGGTGTATCGAAATGGCTTGTTTTCAGCCTTTGCGGCGTCTCTCAAAGAGGCAAGTTCTTCTGTCGTCTCAAATGCGTAATACGCTTTGCCGCTGGCGATCAAAAGGTCAAAATACTTTCGATAGGTATCGAGCCGCTGTGCTTGAAAGTATGGACCACGATCTCCGCCGCCGCAACCTTCAAAGACTGGTCCTTCGTCCCAATCAATGCCAAGCCACAACAAATCTTTGACAAAACCAATACTCGCAGCGTCGCTCGATCTCTTCTGATCGGTGTCTTCAATGCGCAGCACGAAGGTGCCGCCCCTGCCCTTGGCAAATGCCCAACAGAAAAGCGCAGTTCGCGCTCCTCCAACATGAAGATTGCCAGATGGACTTGGTGCAAAGCGCGTGACGATTTTGTTTGAATTCGAACTCATAGATTGCTCTGTGGATTGTCAGACTAGGATGAAGTTGTGAAGCCTAGCAAACCCGAAGTTGACATTCAGGCAGAAACGCGAATTGGCGTGCTTTCGGATAGTCACGGAGATGCAAATCGCACTCGAATTGCGGTCGAAGAACTTGTACGACTTGGCGCAACAATGTTCATTCATTGCGGCGATATCGAAACAATCGAGTGTCTCGATCCTCTTGCTGGACTGAATGCTCACATCGTCTTTGGCAACTGCGACGAACCATCAGAACTTCAGGATTATGCTCGATCGATTGGTATCACTGTTCATCATCCGCTTGGCGAATTCATCGTCGATGGTCATCGGATCGCCTTTACGCATGGCGACGATCCCAAGTGTATGCAAGGGCCAATCGATTCCAAAGCGCATTGGCTCTTTCATGGTCACACGCATCACAAGCGGGATGTCAAGATTCAATCGACGCGCGTGGTCAATCCTGGCGCGCTCTACCGAGCGAAACCTCATACAGTTGCTTTGGTCACGCCAATGATCGGTGCTGTCCAATTTGAAACAATCTCGTGAGCGATTGTTGGCGGCACGCACATATGAATACAGAATTTGATGAACTCTGAAACGCTTCAATTCCTTGTCCTCTTGTTGAACTTCGCATCTGCGTGGATGATGGTTGGATTGATTTGGTTGATTCAGGTCGTTCACTATCCATTATTCTCTTTAGTCGGCCGCGACGCATTCGTTGCGTATGCCGCACAGCACGTCCGCAGAATCACAATGCTTGTTGCTCCAATTATGTTGATTGAACTGCTGTCATCAATAGCACTCTGTATTGTTCGGCCGCCCGCAGTTGAAATTTGGATCGTCATTCTGGGAATGGTTCTCGTCGCACTGGCTTGGATTTCAACCTGGATGTTGCAGATTCCAGCTCATGAAAAACTTGTCAGTGGATTTGATTCTGCCGTGAATTTGAGACTGGTGCGAACAAACTGGATCCGCACCATTGCATGGACTTGTCATGGAATCGTGACGGGTTGGATGTGCTGGATGTGCTTGACCGCAATTGCCTGATCCATCGATTCATCATGCAAACAAGTACGATGTGCCAATGGGCAAGCATCGGAAAAATCGAAAGCGAATTGAACTTCCGCCAATAGAACTTGCGCCGGGATTCCTTGAAAAAACAAGTGTTGTCACGGCGGTAAAAACTACTTTGTTTGCATGGGACACAAATCGTTTCGTCGAACACGAAATCACGAACCTCGTTGAAATTGCAAAGCTTCGTGAAAATCTTCCGATGTTGTGGCTCAACATAGACGGAACGCCTGATTCGTCATTTTTGGCGCAACTTGGCCAACTTTTCAATCTCCATCCACTCGCACTCGAAGATGTTCAGCATCCAACACAACGCGCGAAAGTTGAACCATTTGGTGAGAATTTATTTGTTGTCGTTCCAATGCCTTTCAAAGAAGGTGGGCCATTTGAAACAGAGCAGTTAGCGATGTTTGTCGGACCATCTGTTGTCATTACGATCTCCGAGCAAGTCGATGGTGATTGTCTCGAGCATGTTCGTCAGAGAATTCGACTGCACGAAGGACGCGTGCGTGACAAAGGTGCGCCATATTTGTCATTTGCGATCATTGATGCGGTCATTGATAACTATTTCCCTATCGTGAATGAACTGGGAAATCGTATTGATCATATCGAGGAAGTGGTTGTCGACAGCCGCACCGCACCAGACATGTATGCGATTCGTGATGCGAAACACGATCTTGCAAAGGCGCGCCAAGCGATCTGGCCTATGCGCGATGTATTGACAGCGATGATGACGATGGAAGTTTGGTTTGATATGGAACACCGCATTTTTCTGCGCAACGCACTCGACCATGTCATGCGACTCATCGATATGCTCGATTCCGAGCGGACGATGGCTTCAGATTTAATGGAACTTTCGATCGCGATTGCGAATGCGAAACTCGGCGAGGTGACGAAGGTGTTGACGATGATCGCCACCATATTCATTCCGATCACTTTTATCGCAGGTGTCTATGGCATGAACTTTGATTTTATGCCTGAGCTCCATTGGAAATATGGATACGCGTTGGCGTTGGGGCTGATGGGATTGTCCACGTTGGGATTCATGGTGATGTTTTGGAGGCGCGGGTGGTTTCGCTCGTCGATCATGAGTGACCGCGCTCCGCGGAAATAGAGCCGCAGACACAGTCACGGAATTGCATAAGTGAGCAGCCGTGGAAAGTCCTCTCGGGACTCAGACAGTCCTCGGCGACCGACACGATCCGATTTGCGAAGTTTGATTGCAAGCGCAGTCGGCCGCGTGCGGAACTCGCCCGAGAGAACTTTCCAGCGGCTGACACGGTTGTTGAAGTGCGACTGAACCAGCCACGGACACAGGCAGAGATTGAGCACGCATAAAAAAGTGCGACTGGAAAAACTAGATGAAACAACATTGTCACGAATTTGAAGTTTGTTTCAGTCTTCGCAGCCGAGGCTTTATTCGGTTTGTCTGATCCAATTTGAACCCACACGTACAAAGATCGCAGTATTTACCCCCTTGCGCCCACAAGGAGAATCTTGGATGATGATCTATATGCAGCTCGCGGAGCCGCAGATTGACCTTCACGGACGAGAAAGATCGAATGACCAAACCCTTCACAATTCCAATGGATACTCAGCATTCAAATCGCGCTTCTGATTATTTCGGTTCACTCACCTTCAGCGGTGATGTGATGCTCAAGAGATTGCCGCCGGAAGTTTTTATGAACCTTCAGCTCACGATGCAGCGCAACCTTTCGCTCGATCGATCGATTGCAAACACCGTTGCATCTGCAATCAAGGAATGGGCGCTTGAACACGGTGCTACTCATTACTGTCATTGGTTTCAGCCACTCACTGGATTGACTGCCGAGAAGCACGACGCGTTCCTCTCGCCAACAGGTGATGGTGGAGCAATCGAAAAATTCTCTGGTGATGCTCTCATTCAAGGCGAGCCAGATGCTTCCAGTTTTCCATCCGGTGGAATTCGTGATACATACGAAGCGCGTGGATACACAGCGTGGGATGCGACGAGTCCTGTGTTCTTGCTGCGCGGAAGCGATGGAAATAAAACCCTCTGCATTCCAACTGCTTTCGTTTCGTGGACTGGTGAAGCGCTTGATCAAAAGACTCCACTCCTTCGTTCGATCGATGCAGTTTCCAAACATGCAATGCGCATTGTGCGTTTGTTTGGCGACACAAAAGCATCCACAGCGATTGCCACACTTGGCTGCGAACAGGAATATTTTCTTATTGACCGCACACTCTTTCTGCAACGTCTTGATCTTGTGGTCTGCGGTCGAACTCTCGTCGGCGCTCAACCACCCAAGGGTCAGCAATTAGAAGATCACTACTTTGGAGCGATTCCTGAAGCTGTTTTGGCATATATGACCGAATGCGAAGAGCGATTGTTTGAACTTGGAATCCCCGTCAAAACTCGCCACAATGAAGTGGCTCCTGGGCAATACGAACTTGCTCCAACTTTCGAAAATTCCAATGTCGCCGTTGATCATCAGATGACCACGATGCATGTGTTGCGGTCCGTTGCGAGAAAGCACGGATTGGAGTGCCTGCTTCATGAAAAACCATTTGCTGGGATCAACGGCTCTGGCAAGCACAATAACTGGTCGATGTCGACGGATACAGGAGTCAATCTTCTTGATCCACGCGACGACACGTATCCCAATATGCAGTTTATGGTTTGCCTCGCAGCGATCATCCGTGCAGTTGATTTGCACGCTGACTTGCTTCGAGTATCTATTGCAACGGCTCACAACGATCATCGTCTTGGCGCGAATGAAGCCCCTCCTGCAATTATGTCGATCTATCTCGGCGAGAAGCTCACAAGCATTCTGGATCAACTCGTCGCAGGCGAAACAAAGAAGTCATCAAAGACAATGGATCTCGATTTGGGCGCGAGAACACTCCCTCAGATTCCTCGCCATTCCAGCGATCGCAATCGAACAAGTCCTTTCGCATTCACAGGAAACAAGTTTGAGTTTCGCGCTGTCGGTTCGTCCCAGTCAGTGGCTTGGCCGAACACTGTGCTCAACACAATCATTGCAGAGAGTTTAGATTTCATTGCAACTTCACTCGAATCGAAACTCGGGAAAAATCTGACTCCTGCGAAGATGGAAACAGTTGTCAGAGCGTTGTTGAAAGACATTGTGAAGACGCATAAACGTGTTTGCTTTGACGGAAATGGCTACAGCGCAGAATGGCATGCGGAAGCGGCAAAGCGTGGGTTGCCAAATTTCTCTTCGACTGCGGATGCGTTGCCATCTCTTGCGACAAAGAAGGCAGAGAAGTTGTTTGCTGCGTATGGCGTTCTCTCACATCGCGAACTGCACGCTCGATATGAAATTCAAATGGAGCAGTATTGCAAGATCGTTCAGATCGAAGGGCGAACTTTGTCGCAAATGGCGATCACTCAAATCTTGCCCGCAGCTTTGCGAGCGCAAGGAGAATTGGCTGATGTCGTTGCCGCAACTCAGCACGCAGGCGTCCCCTGCCCTGAAAGCGAAGCGGCACTTCGTGAACTTGCTGGTCAGGTCACAACTTTGCGCAGTGCTGCGGCAACGCTCGATTCTGCCACATCGAAAGATGTGCCCAATATCGAAAAGCGCGTTCGTCATTTCCGTGATGTTGTGGTTCCTGCGATGGGTAAAGTTCGTGAAATCAGCGATACTTTGGAACGAGTCGTGCCTGCAGACATCTGGCCGATGCCCGATTACTCCTCGATGTTGCTGATTCGCTGAACTGCAAACGTCTGTGCAAAGTTTCCAATCCCTCGGTGCAAAGCCGAGGGTTTTTCTTATACTCTTGAACTCTTCGCAATTGATTTAATTTTGAAATAAGGACCATTATGAGCACCGCAACGACCGTTCAAAACACTGTTCGAATTACCGACGCTGGCCCCGCACTCAAGCGGATCGATATCACAATCCCAACTGCCAAGGTGAACGAGCAAATCGAAAACGCTTTCAGCGGACTTGCAGCGCAAGCTGTTGTTCCAGGATTTCGAAAGGGACATGTTCCTCGCGGATTGTTGGAAAAGCGTTTCGGCGATGCAGTTCTTCAGGAAGCTCGTCAACAACTTGTTTCGCAGGCATATCAACACGCATTAGAAGAAAATAAAATTCGTCCCATTGGACAACCCGAACTTGCGCCTGGCGCAGTTGATGCAGAACTTGTACGAGGAAAAGATTTCCTTCTTTCACTCGAAGTCGAAGTTATGCCAGAGTTTGAACTTCCCGCTTGGGAAGGTCTTCAGCTTCGTCGGCCAATTCTTGACATAGAGCCAAAGCATGTCGAAGAAGAAATTGAACGGCTCTCATATCGCCTTGGAACACCAGCGCAAATAGAAGGTCCATTTCAACCACTCGATCGAATGGTTGGAAAAGCTGTTGTCCGGCTCAAGGGAGATGAAAAAGTGTTTTTCGAAACAGACAATGCACTCTCAGTAGTTCCTGCTGAAGGTGATGCAGGCAAAGGTCCATTTCTCGGATTGCTCGTCGAAGGGCTTGACGCAATTCTCGCTGGCAAGAAAGTTGGCGATGTGGTGACCATTCATATGGATGGACCAGAAAGTCACGAGATCATCGAGATTCGTGGCAAGCCGCTCTCGGTCGAGTACACGATCAATGCGGCCGAACGCATTGCGCCTGCTTCACGGGAAGAAATCGCATCGAAAATTGGGGTTGAGACTGTCGATTTGATGCGCGAAAATCTCAAAGGTGTTCTCGAGCGTCGTCGTGACGATGAACAACGCAGCGCGCTGCGCGATCAAGTTTTCGAACAACTCGCAAGCAAGGTTGATTTCGAACTTCCGGCTCGGCTTTCCGAGGCACAAGTTGGTCGAGATCTCGAACGCCAGCGTTTGGAAATGCTATATCGCGGTACAGACACAGAGGTCGTCGAAAGTCGCCTCGCAGAGATTCGTAATGCGACTGCGGATGAAACGCGTCGACGACTGAAGCTCTTCTTCCTTTTGGCCAAACTCGCCGAAACACTTGGAGTTGAAGCAACGGAAGGCGAAGTCAACGGTCGAATCGCAGCGATCGCACGATCTCGCGGAATGCGACCTGACGCCATGCGAGCGGAACTTGATAAGTCGAATCGAGTTGGCGAAATTGCACTGCAGATCCGCGAACATAAATCTGCGGACCGTGTGATCTCCAAGGCTGTGATCGCAGATATTCCAGCTGAGAAGTGGAATGAGGAAGCACAAGCGAAGACGAAAGGACTTTCTGGGACACCATCTACAGTTGCAACTCCCAAAAAAGCAAGCGCAAGCAAGTCCCCTGCAAAGGAGTCGAAAAGAAAGTCTAAGGATTAAGCCTCTTTGGGGTGGATGCGAGCGATGATCTTAACTTTGGTGCAACATCATCTGACTCTTGCAACTCAGGCTGAGGTAAGTACTGTTGATGTCGGCGCATCAATCTTCCCAGTCTTGGGTTGGCTTCTCGCTATCGTTTTTGCAGGAGGATTGTGCATTTTTTACATCCGGCGTTGGACGCGCCGAGACTATCAAGAACAAGTTGGATTTACTTTAGGTGATCTTCGCGAGATGCTGGAATCTGGCGAGATCACGCCCGTTGAATTTCAATCCGCACGAGATGCAATGATCGCACAAGTCAAGAAGCAGGCAGCAAAATCTGCGACAACAAAGGCGAAGAATGCGAAGTACACTCCTAAAAAGTAAAAATAAAATGACGAAAATTATAAAACAACATCCTTTGACCACGGCTGCAACACCTGGAAATGGCGGTCGCAAAGGTGGGCCGCGTGATGGCGGGCTTGGACCCAATGGCGGATCCAATAGCGGGTCCAATGGTCCATCCTCAAACAGTGGCGGCGGCGGGAATGGTGGTTCTGGTGGCGATGGCGGTTTTCGAGGAAAGAAAGTCACAACATGCAGTTTCTGCGGCAAGACCAGTCGAGAAGTTGGACCGATGGTCGAAGGTCCAAACGATGTTTACATTTGCGCCAATTGCACTGATCTCTGTCAGAATATTTTCAAGCAAGAAAAGCGTCGCGTCACAGGTTCTGCCCCTGCGCTCACGCAGATTCCTTCCCCGCGCCAAATCAAAGAGTATCTCGATCAATATGTGATCGATCAAGACCGTGCGAAGATTTCATTGTCGGTTGCGGTGCACAATCACTACAAGAGATTGACTCAGATCGATAATGCAGATGCACCAGTTGAACTTGACAAGAGCAATGTGCTCCTGGTTGGACCAACTGGAACAGGAAAAACACTTCTTGCAAAGACACTTGCTCGAATTCTCAACGTGCCATTCGCCATCGGTGATGCGACAACGCTTACCGAGGCTGGTTATGTCGGAGAAGATGTCGAGAATCTTTTGCTGAAACTCTTGCAAGCCGCTGACTTTGATGTCGAAGCTGCGCAGCGCGGAATTATTTATATCGATGAAATTGACAAGATCGGCAAGACAAGCGGCAATGTTTCAATCACGCGAGATGTTTCGGGAGAAGGTGTTCAACAGTCCCTGCTCAAGATGCTCGAAGGAACTGTTGCAAATGTTCCGCCACAAGGCGGGAGAAAACATCCGGAGCAACAATACATTCAGCTCGATACCACGCACATTCTCTTCATCTGCGGCGGATCATTTGTCGGCATCGATGACATCGTTCGACGACGCATCGGCAAGCGAAAAATTGGATTCTCAACAGACGGCGTTCACGCCATCACCAAGTCCGAAGATGATTGCGCAATGTTGAGCCAAATTCAGCCGGACGATCTATTGGAATTCGGATTGATTCCAGAATTGATTGGTCGTCTACCAGTCGCATGTGCTTTGATGCCACTGAATCGCACAGCGATGATTCAGATATTGACTGAGCCAAAGAACGCACTTGTCAAACAGTATCAACATCTCTTCCGGCTCGAAAATACATCTCTTGAATTCACAACAGGAGCACTCGAAGCAATCGCAGATCGTGCGATGGAACGCCAGACTGGTGCGCGTGGATTGCGTGCTGTCGTCGATGAATTAATGACGGATTTGATGTACCAACTTCCAGATCTCGAAAATTCGAACATGATCTATCGCATCGACGAAGCATCAATTCGCCAAGGAAAGATTGCTCTCGAAACCGTTCGACAGCGTGTGCGCGAGAGTGCGTGACAATGATCCAGTGGCGGGAGATTCTGGATCAAGCGAAAAATATCCCAGTACATTCCACTGATCGAAGTGAACGAATGAATGCGTTCGCCGATCTTTTATGGGAAAAACTTTCGCCACATGGTCTCTCTTGGATCGGTTTCTATCTCGATCAACCGAACCAAGACCACGAAGCAAGATTGATTCTTGGCCCCCGTCGCGACAAGCCTGCATGCAGTCCAATCGGATTGCACGGTGCTTGTGGAAAATGTTTCTTAACTCGAAAACCACTCATCGTTCGAGATGTTCGAGAGCTTGGATCTGGATACATCGCCTGCGACCCACTTGATCAGAGCGAATTAGTGATTCCATGCATCGATTCGGATGGTTGCGCCTGGGGGGTCTTGGATGCGGATAGCCACGCTCTTGCCCATTTTGACCTTGAATATCAGCGGAATTTAACTACTGCCCTTCAACTCGCTGGGCTTTCTGCCAATGACTAGAAAAGATTTGCAACCCTCGTTTGCAATTTTCCACTCCTTTGTGTATTCTTCTCGACCCCTCGGAGAGAACCTATGCCACGCGTTTGCTTTTTTACTGGAGCTCGTACAACTTCTGGAAGTCGAATTACCCGTCGCGGTAAGGCGAAATATCTTGGTGGAGTCGGTATTAAGACGACGAGCGTTACCAAGCGCAAATTCAAGCCGAATTTGCAGCGAGTAAAAGCTGTGGTTGACGGAAAGCCAGTTCGTATTTTGGCAAGCACGCGTGCAATTCGAACTGGATTAGTGGTCAAGCCAATCCGCCGAAAATTTGCGTACACCAGAAAACTCGCTGCTCAAGCTTGATTTTTCATTTTCTTTTTTAGGTTTTCATTTTGGGGGTTGAATATTTTCGCTTTTTTCAAGCCCTTTTTTGCAATTTAGTTTCTAGCATTCCGGATCCGATACTTTTTCAAAGATCTTGAAATTCGTTCAAATTGGCGAATCAAATCGCTACAAAGCATTATCTGCCACTGATTTATTAAAAAATATGATTTTTTTCTTGACGATTGCGTTTTTCGGTATACAATCAAGATGTTCGCAGAGGACTTCATGCCCTAAAAGTCAAACCCAAGTGCCATGGTTGGCGCTTTATGACTTGATTTTATGATTGGGGCTACAACTTCCTGCAAGGCCGGATTCCCGGTGACATTGGTTTGGATGGTCCGTCGCTTCGGTGACGCCTCAGTCCTAAACCGCCGTTTGCTTGAGATTGGATCCAGCGGTTTGGTTTTTGGATCAGAAATCTTTGCTTTGGAGTTTTATCCTTGGGTTATTCCTTGGGGTTTTATTCCGATTTGGGGCTTCAAGCCATCGTTTTTTGATGGTGGGATGCTTCATTGAGTGCAAAGTTGAAGCAATTTCAAGAAAAAACCTTGTTGATTCCGAACGAATCGGGATCTTGATCAGTAAGAGTGCATCGTTCATGTCCGTAACCCTGTTCCCTGCATAGGCTTAAGAAGTTCTTAGACAAGTTTGGCATCGAAAATAATGATCCCCTCCCGCTCCGATTTATCCGATAGAGACCGTGTTCTCGAGTTGACAGACCTCGTTTCCCTTGTGGGCGAGTCTGTGGTTCTTCGTCCAAAGGGGCGTGAACATATGGGGCTCTGTCCTTTCCACGAAGATCGACGCCCTTCATTTTCTGTGGTCACACATAAAGGCAATGCGTTTTACAACTGCTTCGCTTGCGGTGCGAGCGGAAACGCCATCGACTTTATGGTGAATTATCACCGAATGGATTTTCTCGAAGCACTGCGATTTCTTGCGCAGCGCGCTGGGATTCAATTGCAAGCGCGCGGTTCAACAGGTCCACGATCTTCTGATCCTGACAGCCCCGCTTCACTTCGACGCGCGAACGAAGCTGCGTTGCGATTTTTTAGTCGAGCATTGATCGATCCTGCAATTGGAAGTGCTGCGAAAAAAGCGCTTGATGATCGAGGCATTGATGCCAAGATGATTGAGCGATTTGCGCTTGGTGCATCTCCTGCCTCTGGTGATGGATTGGCTCACTATGTTGAAAAACTTGCTGCACATCAAAACCAAAGTGGCGATGAACAACTCGACCCTGCAATCATTCGCGCTTCCTTCGAGGCCGCGGGACTTTTGCGACGTCGTGGGTCACTTGTCGACGCATTCCGAAATCGCGTGATGTTTCCTATCGCAGATGAACTCGGACGATGTATCGCTTTCGGTGCGCGAGCGATCGATCCAGAGGATCAGCCCAAATATCTCAACAGTCCTGAAAGTGCGCTCTTCCATAAATCGCAATCGCTTTACGGTATCAATCTTGCGAAGCGCGCAATCATTCAATCGCGAACCGCGATTATCACCGAGGGTTACACCGATGTGATCGCTTGTCATCGAGCAGGGATCGAAAATGCGGTTGCAACTTTGGGTACTGCATTGACGCGTGATCATGCCCGTATTTTGCAGCGTTTGTGCGACACGATTGTGCTTTTATTTGACGGCGATACAGCTGGTCAGCGTGCGGCGGATCGTGCGCTTGAAATTTTCTTTGCGGCTCCAGTCGATCTGAAAATTTGCACGCTCCCTGATCAGCTTGATCCCGATGAACTTCTTCGGCAACCCAATGGACGTGAGCGCTTTGATCTTGCGATTGCGCAATCCGAAGATGCGCTGACACATCTTGTTGGCAATTTCCGTAGAGAGTTGGATGCTCATCCTGGTCTGTCTGCTCGTCAACGAACGATTGAGGCTATGTTGACGAAACTTGTCTCGCTCGGTCTTGGATCGCTCGACGGAATTCGCCGTCGGCTCGTGATCGATTCGATCGCTGCGACGAGTGGGGTTGCTGTTGTTGAAATCGAGCGCTTCTTGAAGGCAAGTAAGCGCGCAACTGCACCGGCACTCGATGCGACGATTGTCGAGCCAGTGGAAATTCCGACTGCCAGTGCACGCGGAAGCGCAGAACGAGATTTTGTTTCAATCCTGATTGCATGGCCATCGACTGGTGGCATTCGAATTTCCCACGAGGAAGGTGATGCAGCTCCCCTGAGTGAATTTATTACGCCATCATCACTCGAAGATTCTGCTGCACGAACTCTCTATACACCGATTTTTCATTGGCTCGAAGATGCGAAATCATTCGCAATTCAGGATCTGCTTGCAGAACTTTCAGATCCAGCGATGAAAACTCTTGCCACCGATCTGTACACGCTTGGAGCAAAACGATTTGAACGCGACGCGGATGCACGCCAAGGCCTGATCACTGCGGCTCGCGCATTGGACAGTTTGAATCGGCGCCTTCAATTAGCAATTGCCCCGACTGCTACGACACCTGAGGAATTGGATCAGCGGCTGAATAAAATTCGCGCTGCTGGTCCAAGACCTTCTGCCATCGCCAGGACGGCGAGGAGTGCATCATGACGATGCGAGTGATTTCCATGTTTCCTTCCACCAATACCAGTCGGGAATTACCGACTCGGTACCAATTTAGGAGTATTGAACTATGAGTCTTGTCCTTCAAGAATTGCACCCTGTTCTTCGTTCGCTTATCCATGCTGGTCGCAAGCGCGGTTGGATCAGTTATGAAGAATTGAATACATGCCTCCCTGATGACTTCGTTGATCCGTATCCACTGGATGAATTGCTTGTCCTGCTGACGCAATACAATATCGCACTCATTGACGAGATCGAGATGAAGCGTGCTGGACATCGAGCATTTCCTGCTCAATTGCAGACCGATCTTCGTTTCCTACGCGATACGGACAAGAAAGTTCGTCGTGGACACGGTACTGACAGCCCTGCGACACCTGCGATGCCCGTTGCTCCATCGGCGCCACGACCGCTCGTTGGCGCAGCAGCCGCAGCAGTTGCTGCCGCTCGATTGAAGGTTCGTCAACAAGATGGCGCAGGCGCAACAAGCGCCGACGCATTCGCCATGGAGGATGATGGTCTCGATGATGATCTGCAAGGATCGCTTGAATTTGCAATTACTGAGCCAAATCCAGTTCGGATCGATGATCCCATTCGTATGTACCTCACTCAAATGGGATCGATTCCATTGCTGACTCGCGAGGAAGAAATTCGTCTTGCGAAGAAAATTGAGATGAGTCGTTACATCTTCCGTCGTATGGTTTTGGAAAGCGAATATTGCGCAAGACAAGCTGTCGAAATTCTGCAGCAAGTTCATGAAGGAACGTTGCCATTCGATCGAACGATGCGTATCTCAACCGCGGAATCCAATGCAAAGGATCGTATTGCTTCCAGAATTCCATACAACCTCTCTACGATTCGGATCAAGCTTGATCAGAACAACGACTTGTGGAGTCAGTTGGAATCTGGGATCGAGTCTGGAAATCATTCTGAAGAACGCCTTGAATCGATTCGGCAAAAGATGTGGTCCAATCGTCGCCGCATTTCCACACTGATCGAGGAATGTTGCCTTCGAACTGGTCGCATTCAGCCTCTGATGCGCAAGCTGAATTCCGTGAATCGAAAGTGTATTGAATTGGCAACGCTGATCGAACGTTCAGAAAAGAATCCAGAGAGATATGAAGTCGAAGACACGCAAGTACAGCGTGAGGAACTCTCAGGACTTCAGAATCTTGTGCTTGAATCTCCAAGCGATCTTGCCAAGCGTATTCGTGCAATTGGACAGATTTTCGTTGAACATGAATTGGCAAAGCGTGCACTCTCAGGCGGAAACTTGCGCCTTGTTGTTTCGATTGCAAAGAAGTATCGCAATCGTGGCTTACCGTTCTTGGACATCATTCAAGAAGGCAACACTGGTCTGATGCGAGCTGTGGATAAATATGAATATAAGCGTGGATATAAGTTCTCGACATATGCAACGTGGTGGATTCGTCAGGCGATCACCCGCGCAATTGCGGATCATGCGCGAACGATTCGTGTTCCAGTGCACATGATTGAAACAATGTCGAAGCTTCGCAATATTCAGAAGCATCTACTTCAAGAACTTGGTCACGAACCAAATCATGACGAAATTGCTGCGAAGGCAAAGATGCCCGTTGATGAAGTCAAACGCGTATTGAAAATTTCACGACATCCGATTTCACTCGATCGACCAGTTGGCGAAAGCGAAGATTCTCACTTCGGAGATTTCATTGAAGACGAACGCCAAGAAGCGCCAAGTATTTCCGCTGCCAGCGAAATGTTGCGAGGACGCATCAACGATGTGCTGAAGACCTTGACATATCGCGAACGCGAAATCTTGAAGCTTCGCTATGGAATCGGCGACGGATACACATACACCTTGGAAGAGGTTGGTCGTATTTTCAAAGTCACCCGCGAACGCGTTCGTCAAGTGGAAAGCAAGGCTCTTCGCAAACTTCAGCACCCAGTGCGCCGACAACGGCTCACAAGCTTTATGCAAAGTGAAGGTGAAGGCGGAGACGTTGAGGTTCCATCAACGGCTGAGTGATTCCTTAGCCATTCACTGCTGCGCAGACATACTTCCACGAGATGTATTCCTCGATCCCCCATCGACCGCCTTCGCGGCCGAAGCCGGACCAACCGCGGCCGCCGAATGGCGCATAGGCATCGCTGATCACGCCAGTGTTCACACCAACGATCCCGCAGTTGAGTTGTCGACTGACTCTTTGGAGAGCGTTTTGATCGCGTGAAAAAATGTAGCCCGCCAATCCAAATGGCGTGTCGTTTGCCATTTCGATTGCTTGAGATTCGGTCTCGAACTTTGCGATTGGTGCGAGTGGTCCGAATGTTTCCTCGCGAAAGCACAGCATTTCAGTTGATGCATTGGCGAGTACTGTCGGCGCAAAGAATCTATCAAGGCATCCTTCGACATGCACAGTTTCGCCTCCAGTAACGATCTTTGCACCATGAGACACTGCATCCTTGATTTGATTGCGAATGCGAGTGATTGCTCGGTCATCAATGAGTGGTCCAATACGGACTCCAGCATCTCGACCACGGCCAACTCGCAGTTCCTTCGCCATCGCAGCAAATTGTGAGACAAATTGTTCATAGACATCTTCCGCAACAATGAAACGATTTGGGCAAACGCATGTCTGTCCTGCGACACGAAACTTTCCGTTCACTGCGGCAACAACCGCTGCGGAAACATCCGCATCGGAAAAGACAATGAATGGCGCATGACCGCCGAGTTCCAGTGAAAGTCGCACAACTTGTTCAGCGGCGGATTTCATCAAGAGTCGTCCAACCGCAGTCGAACCGGTGAAGGACAATTTGCGAACGCGTCCATCAGAAAGCCAGGCTTGCCCAATCGATGATGGATCACCAGTGATCACATTCACAACGCCAGCAGGAAGTCCAACATCGTGAAGTAACTGCGCAAATGCGAGCGCTGTCAGAGGAGTCAACTCGGCTGGCTTGACAACTTGAGTGCATCCAACGGCAAGAGCAGGCGCAGTTTTTCGTGCCAACATCGCAAGCGGAAAATTCCATGGTGTGATCGCACCGACAATGCCGATTGGTTCTGGAATTGCATTGAGCGCACGATCTGCTCTTCGTGATGGAATCGATTCGCTCTGCAAACGATTCGCCTCGTCTGCAGCTGAAAGAAAATAATCCGCACCATAATCGACTTCTCCCTGCGCTTCATCGAGTGGCTTTCCACATTCCGCAGTCATAATTTGCGCGAATTCTGTTTTACGCTCTCGCATCCCTTGTGCGATCAAAGTCAGAAACGAAGCACGCTTGGATGGCGAAAGTGTGCTCCATCCGTGGAACGCATTATCCGCAGCGTTGATCGCATCGACTGCCTCCAAAGCGCCGCTTTGAGGGACACGAGCCAATTCCTCCCCCGTCGCAGCATCGCAAACTGCGAAAGTTTTGCCGCTGTGCGCTGATCGCCAATGACCGTCGATGAAATTTTGATCTTGCATTCGAACAGCCTAGCACCGCTATACTTGCTGCATGGCAAAGGCAGTCGTTGATCCAAATGAACTCCGTCGATTTGCAGCTGATTTGCGCAAGTTCAACCAAGACTTGCAATCGGGTATTTCGACCATCGGCGGACGAATGAATACCCTCGCTCAAACATGGCGCGATCAGGAGCAGCAGAAATTTGCAGAGGAATTCGATCAGACTTTGAAGGTCTTGCAACGACTCATGAAATCGAGTGAGGAGCACATTCCGTTTCTCATCCGAAAAGCTGACCGAATCGACGAATATCTTCAGCAGCGCTGAACGGAAATTCAATGGAATCCGGAGCAAATCTTCAAGATTCTCAGACACTGATGGCTACGAAGGCGATGCTTTTGAAAGCATCGCAAGGATTTGCAACCGCAATTGAAGAAGCCCAGTCAGATGCAGAGCGGTTTGGGAAGTGGCTCAATTCCGAGGGACCCGCCCATTGGGAGCGACAACGCCGACTTCGGACCGAAAAACTGAACATGGATCGTTCCGCACTCGTTCGAAAGGAAATGCAAATGACCGCCGATGGTCGCCCCCCATCGACAGTGGATGAACGCAAAACTGTGCAACGTTCTGAGGAAGCAGTACGACAATCTGAAAATTGCCTTCGACAACTTCGCAAATGGGCAATCGAGTATCAGCGTGTGCTTGCACAGTTTCGTGCTGGATTTTCGCCACTTGCAACTTATGTTGATCAAACAGTTCCCGCAGCGGTGATTTCCTTAAATCGAATGGCGCAAGCAATCGATATGTATCTGAGGACTGCGCCTGTCAAGGTCGATTCAACTTTATCGGCTTTGTTAGACGATGCAGCCCTAAAGACCTCTCCCGAATCCGACTCCAACTCCAACGCTTCTATGCGAAGAGGTGGCTCAGATTCACCTTCTGGAGACGGCAAGCAATGAGTGAAGGAACGAATAAAGCGAAGTTAAAAGACACACTTCGAACTCTCAATGAACAATGGGCTTCACTGCACGCCCAATGGAGAGATTCCGCAAGCGAGACCATCAATCGAGAAGCAGTCCAGCCTGCAAATGATGCAGTGCGAGTTGCTATTTTGGCACTCGAACAATTGTCAGAGACGATTTCCAAGGCACGACGCGATTGCGATTCAGGATGAATAGCACCTGCAATTGCTCTGCACAATTTCTCTTATGATTTAGGTGTGACATCATTGATACCTGTTGAAGCAAATTGCCAAGGTCAAGATCTTCCCAATTTGGGCGAGAGAATTTTGCGGACACTTCTGACTGCGCCGGCACAACGAATCGAAATGGAGCAGGCCCTAGCGGAATTGCGATTTGAATTACATGACCCAGAAATGAATCGTCACGCAACGGAATTGGCGAGTTTGAGTGCAGCTCTGACGCAGCAGCGTGAAACGATAACCACTCGGTGCAACGAGGCGAAGGATTCGTCTTCAAAACGCACGGAACGCCAACGATCAAAATTAGATACAAACGAAAAAGTTGGTTTGCTTTCGTTAAGTGATTATCGCGATACTCAAATTGATTCTATAGAGCAAACTACTGAGGAATCGAAATGGACAGCTGATGCGATCTATGAATCACTCGAGCCTCAGCCAGGCATAGAGTTCAAACGTGCTCGCAGTGAGATAGATCAGTCCGTGCAAGAGATTATTGAACAAGTCCAACAAGTCGAAAAACTGCTCCAAAAAGCTCGCATCGGATTGGCACCAATTCCGATGCAAGAAGTCGATTTGTCCCATTCAACTCCACGACCTCATCTACTTCTCTCAGAACAGTTGGATTGTGCAAAAGTGACGCTCAAGGATTTACGTTGCAAGCCACTCAACATTTTCGCAAGGAATTGGGCGGCACATTTGGCCTTGCTTATTCTTCTATCTGCATCATTTTTTGTAGTCATCTTTCTCACGGCAGGTCGGGAAACTACCCAAGATTTTCGAATTTTGATTCTTGCTGGTCTTGTTATCTGTTTGATCCAAAGTGGTATCTGGATTTGGGCGGGGATTCGATTGAAGCCATCGGCCTTGATCATTGCAACAGTACAATTACGAACACGAGAAGCGGGGAGAATCGCATTAGAAGCTCTTCAACTCAAGCGCAGCGAACAAGAAAAGGTATTCCTCAATCAGCACCAGAAAGAACATTTGACTGCTCAGCAAGCGATGAATCCCAAGCGAGTCGCAATCGAGGAATTTTATCGGAAAAAATATTCAGAACTGGTTGAAACTGCGGATCGTTTGCGACGAAATGCTGTCGCACAATATGAAACAGCAATTATCGAGATCGAACAGGACGCAACGCGCGCATTTGAGAAAGCGCACCAGACAAATGACCTCTCCCTCTTGGAAGAGGAGAATCGTCACAAAGGGCGAATGGTGGAAATTGCAGCAGTTCTTTCCATGCGAGAACAAACTTTGCGTTCCCAGTGGAAGCAGTCAAGGGACCAAGTATTTATAGACACGCAACAAACGATGAACTTGGATCGTAAATTCTTTCCATCTTGGACTGATGATTTATGGGAACAATTTTGTGGGCGGACAACTTCGAGCGGCGCAGCCAAAATCGGAACTGTGACGGTGACCCTCAACTCTATTCCAGGTGCTTTACCTGTGGACCCAGACTTGGCATGGCCATCTGGTTCTCCCAGAATCATTCACGTTCCCATTGCATTGACATTTCCCTCTCGTGCTTCTCTTTTGATCGAAACGAATCAAGAGGGTCGTTCTGTTGGAACCGCCCTATTGCAGGAAACAATATTGCAGATCTTGACCGCATTGCCGCCTGGGCAAGCACGCTTTACGATTATTGATCCGGTTGGACTTGGTGAAGGGTTTGCCGCATTTATGCATCTTGCGGATGAGGCTGAACATCTTATTGGTGAGAGAATATGGACCGATTCCAGACGCATTGAGCAGAAATTGACTGATCTCTGCGAACATATGGAAACGGTCATACAGAAATTTCTGCGTAATGAGTTCGCAGATCTTGATCAGTACAACCAACAAGCTGGAGAAATCGCAGAGCCTTACAGATTCCTAGTGATCGCTGATTTTCCGACAGGCTTGACAGATATTGCAGCGAAACGACTTGCAAGCATCGTCAATAGCGGAACGCGCTGCGGAGTCTTTACGATCATTCTTCGCGACCTTCGTCAGCCTCTGCCACCTGAAATCGACATTGCAGATATTCGAAGTCGTTCGCTTTGCGTTCATTGGAAAGAAAATCGTTTCGTCGTATCCGCGGAACCATTTTGTCACTTTCCATTCACGCCAGGGTCGATTCCAGAGAGCGAAAAAACGATTTCACTTCTCAAACGGATCGCTTTGACGGCAAAGAATTCCAAGAAAGTCCAAGTTCCATTTTCTGCGATAGCGCCCAAAGATAATGCTCTTTGGTCAGAGTCCACAGCGCAATCAATCACCATCCCTTTGGGTCGTTCTGGAGCCACGCGATTACAAAGTATTACGCTTGGGGTGGGTACAAGTCAGCACGCATTGATCGCAGGAAAAACTGGATCTGGAAAGTCCACTCTCCTGCACGCATTGATCACCAATCTTGCACTGCGATACAGCCCAGACGAAGCCGAGTTATGGCTTATCGACTTTAAGAAAGGTGTTGAATTCCGTACATATGCCACGAATCGACTGCCGCATGCTCGCGCAGTTGCAGTTGAAAGTGATCGAGAGTTTGGTCTTTCAGTTCTTCGAGGACTTGATGCCGAACTTCGTCGACGAGGCGAGATTTTTCGGGATCGATCTGTGCAAGATCTAGGTGGATATCGCAGAATTGGTGCCAGCGAGAAAATTCCACGCACTCTGCTTATCGTTGACGAATTTCAAGAACTCTTCACCGAAGATGACAAGGTTTCGGAGGAATCTGCACTTCTCCTAGATCGTCTTGTACGTCAAGGGCGAGCATTTGGAATACATGTCATTCTTGGCTCGCAAACTCTTGGCGGCGCATATTCAATCGCTCGTGCCACAATGGGTCAAATGGCTATCCGCATTGCTCTGCAGTGCAATGAGGCTGATTCGCAGCTCATTCTTTCAGACGATAATGTTGCAGCACGATTGCTTTCGCGCCCAGGAGAGGCGATCTATAACGACGCAGGCGGTTTGATCGAAGGCAACAATCCATTTCAAGTTGTTTGGCTTCCAGATGATGAGCGTGACCAAATTCTTGCGAAGATCCGTAAACGAAATGAAAGCCACCCAACATCTGACCGTCCACAAATGATTGTCTTTGAAGGAAGCGCTCCAGCGAATCTCGAAACAAATCAAATTCTTCGAGCCGCAAAATTGAAGCGAGATCGTGGCGAAACTTCTGGTCCAGGACTCTTATGGTTTGGAGATGCGATATCTATCAAGGATCCCACTGCTGTCATTCTCCGCCGGCAATCTGGAACAAACATCATGCTTGTGGGGCAACGCGAAGACGCAGCGCTAGGAATTTCTGCAGGAGTTTTGGTCTCACTTGCTGCGCAGTACAAATCCGGTGGATGCCAACTCTTTCTGCTTGATGGAACACCGCCAGATGACGAAAATTTTGGTCGCCTTGGAGCACTTCAAGAGCGCCTTCAAATTTCTGGTGCTTCAGGAGGTTTGCGAGATGCAAACTCCGTTTTGGAAAAGGTGACTGCCGAACTTCTGCGCCGGCAGAGTGAACAGAGCTCGCAATCTCCACCGTGCGTCATCCTCGTTCACGCAATCCATCGCTTCAGAACTCTGCGCCGAAATGAAGATGACTTTGGATATTCATCTTCTGGCGATGCTCCGCCAACCCCAGATAAATTGCTGGCAACATTGCTTCGCGAAGGTCCTGCGCTTGGAATTCATGTCATGGTGACTTGCGATGGAGCGACAAACCTTGGTCGATCCTTTGACCGCAATTCGATTCGAGAATTTGAGTGGCGTTTGCTTTTCCAAGTCAGCGCATCAGATTCGAGCACGCTGATTGATTCCCCCATCGCAAGTCGACTCGGACCCCAACGCGTGATTCTTCACAGCGAGGAAACTGGTACTCAAGAGAAATTCCGTCCATATGCATGGCCATCGACGGATTGGCTCGATCGATTTTTCCCACGCCAATAATTGAGTATGCGGGATTGTTCAATCAAGAACCAAGAATTGAATGGACTTCGCAGTACGGACAAACGCATCTCTGCGCTATCATCCATTCTTCGGGCGCTTAGCTCAGCTGGCTAGAGCACTGCCCTTACATGGCAGGTGTCACAGGTTCGAATCCTGTAGCGCTCATTTGTTTTATTTGGTCCTTCTGTTGCCTTTTTCTGCCTCAGACTTTTCAGATTCAATCGTCTTTGCTTCGAGCCTATTCATGCGACTTATTTTCGTCCCACTCTTTCTCGCCGTGACCTGTGTATTGGGTGTAGGTGCGTGCTCAAACATTGAAAAAGCCGACCCAACGCTAGCGCCAAAACGCGCCGCTCGACCCCCCATCCCACTTGATGTGGATCCGATCATGCGCGGCACGGTTGCAAGCGAGACAATCGTCATGGGATATCAGCCGGTGGTCGTTCGAGGTTACGGATTTGTGGTCGGGTTAAAAGGAACAGGAAGTCGTACAGCTCCGGCTGAAGTTCGGCAATACATATTGCGCGAGATGATGCGCTATGGTGTGGGCGAGTTATCTGGAAATTCCCAGGTCCTCAATCCTGAAGCGCTCATTAATTCGGAAGATACTGCGATCGTCATCGTCGAAGCTTTGATTCCAGCGGGAGCTCCGCGAAACACGATGTTTGATGTTCGTGTCTATGCCGCACCTGGAACAAGCACAACAAGTCTCGAAGGTGGAACACTCTGGACGACGGAACTTCGGCCAGGAGTTTTGTTGGTTGGAAGCCGAGAAATTCGTTCGATGGCTGAAGCGAAAGGTCCAATCATTATCAATCCATTTTCTGATGACTCCAATCGAGCCCAAACGATGGTCAATCAATTGAGTGGACGAATTCTCAATGGTGGTAAATCGCTCAAACAACTTCCAATTAAGTTAGTGATGGCAACTCCGAGTCATTCGCGTGCTCGACTGATTGGAAGTGCGATTAACTCCAACTATCCCCGAGAACCTGGGCAGCGTGGAGAAACTGCCAATGGCGTCTCTGGCGAACTTATCACAATCGATGTGCCGCCATCGTGGCACAAACGATCCGATGAATTTGTCGAATTACTTCGGCATACATCTGTAAATGTCGGCCCAATTGATGCGACAGCGATATCGATTGCGCGTGCGCTGACCAACAATCCTGGTGCTGCAAATGCAGCAAGCCTTCGATGGCAAGCTTTGGGTCCAAAGAGCATTTCTGCAACTCGAACTTTGTACGACTATGCAGAAGAGCAACCACGATTTGCTGCATTGCAAGCTGGAGCTCGTCTGAATGATGCTTTAGTTGTTCCGCAACTTCTCGCGATGGCTCAAAGTGGAAGTGCAGAATTACGCGTTCCGGCAATTCGATTGCTCCAAAGAATGAGCATCAATCCAGCGATTGATCTTGGACTCCGACCGTTGCTTGATGACAGCGATATCGATGTACGACTTGCTGTCTACGAAGTCTTGCGAGAACGCAAAGACCCGATTGTTCAAAGTCAAATGGTTGGGAAGAAGTTTCGAATTGATGTCGTGCCAAGCAAATTCCCAATGATTTATATCAGCCAGTCTGGACAACCTGTGGTCACAATTTTCGACCAAGATATGAGCGTGAAAACACCTATGAATTTGCGCGCATGGGATGGCAATCTGTTATTCAAAGCCGAAGAAGGCGAATTAAACTTCAGCGTTTTTTATAGGCGAATTTCTGGTAGCGAACCGATCGTCGATAAGGTGAGTGTGAAAGTCCCGGAACTCGTTCGATTTTTAGGCCACACCTCCGATGCAGCCAATCCTGCTTCAGGAATGGGGATGACCTACAGCCAAACTATTGGTGCGATCTATGCTCTCTCTTCAAAAGGGTATTTGCCAGGATCCTTCAAGGTTGAACAAGATCGAATTATTGCTGCGATCGCCAAGGCGGGAGCCGAAGCCGAGCGTACGGACCGTCCAGAATTCATCGAGGATGAAACAGTTGGATCGGATCAGCCTTCGGTTGCGAGTTCAAATGTTCCTGGGCTGACGCCAAAGCTTGGAAATGGAACAAGTTTTACAGAAAATAATGATCCAAGCGGTCCAAAAACAGATATCGTGCCTCGATAACGTTATCGCCCGCTTCGGGCAAACCTTTCACGGAAGAAAGGTCGAGAAAAGTTGCGACTGGAGGTCGGAGTGCGTCTTTCCAAACTCATACTCAACGGTTTTAAGAGCTTCGCAGATCACACTGAATTTCGATTTGATGAACCCATCATCGGAATCGTTGGCCCCAATGGTTGCGGCAAGAGCAACGTCGTCGATGCGATCAAATGGGTTTTGGGCGAACGCAGTGCGAAGAGTCTGCGCGGGAGCGCAATGGTGGATGTCATCTTTGCTGGAAGCGCAGTGCGCAAGCCAATGGGATGCGCTTCGGTATCACTTGTGTTTTCCAATCCAGTGCTTGCAGCACCAGTGAAAGTTCGTGAAAAATCTGCCGAAGAAACTGAATCCGTTTCTGAAGAATTTGAAAACGAGTCGACTGACGACAATGAAGAGACGGTCGTTCGTCGCGGACTTGTTCGACATCGTGCATTGCCTGTTGATTCTGACGAAGTCGATGTCACTCGAAAGTTGTATAGCGATGGTCGATCGGAGTATTTGATAAACGGCCGAAAGGTACGACTGCGAGATATCAAAGAACTCTTTATGGATACAGGTATTGGAACGGATGCCTATTCAATAATTGAACAGGGAAAAGTTGCGGCATTGCTCGAAGCCAATCCAGCAGAGCGTCGTGCAATTCTCGAAGAGGCAGCAGGTGTCGCGAAATTTCGTGCGCGAAAAGAAGAGGCTGCGCGCAAGTTGGAACTTGCAGAAAAGAACTTGGTGGTTCTGCGCGAGCAACTTTCGGGAGCTGAACGGCGATTGCGAATTGTGCGCGGGCAAGCGGAGAAAGCAAAGCGCTTCGTCGAACTTGACTCTCGTCGTCGTGCGCTTCGATCTGCGCTCACGCTCGATCACTACCACGAGCAAAGATCAAAGTTGACCGAGTGCGAACAAGCAGTCTTTGCCGCCGAAGCTGCGCGAGATGCTTTGACCCAAACGCTTGAAGATGCAGAAAACACAAAAAGAGTGCGGGAAACCGAGCGAGATTTGGTTATGCAGAATCAACAAGGTCTCGAACGAGATCGCTTTGAAGCCGCATCTGCAGTCAAGCAGGCGCAACAACGCATCGAATTCACAGAACAAGCCCTGCTCGAGACGCGCACTGCTCTCGAGCAAGATGCTTCTGCAATCGGCGCATTAGATGGGCGAGTCGCTCAACATGCGACTCAATTGGCCGATTTGATTCTGGCGGTTGATCTTGCGGCGAAGGCTGTTCTGGAAGCGGAAGAGCAAAATGCTGTCGCAGCAGAAGCGCGTGCACAATGCGCCGCCGATGCATCTGCTGCGCGTGACGCGGATTTGCGATGGCGTGAAGAACATATTGCTCTTGAACGCGAGAAGTCTCGATTGGCCGCACGACGACATGCTGCCGAAGAAAGGCTCGCGTCTATCGATGCGGAATCCGTGCGAGTCTCCGCTCGTTCGAATGAACAGGAGCGCGAGTTGCAGACTCATTTCGCTGCTCGTGATCTTGCGGCAACTCGTCGGTCAGAGGCTCAGGCTATTGCCGAGAAGATTCAGGCTGAAGTGGTCAATGAACTTCGAAATGTAGAGTCGTATGGTGAAGAAGGAGTCGCGATCAATGAAAGATTGATGACCTTGCGCGACGAACGAACGCACGGCGAAAGCCGACGAGCGATTCTGGAAGAAATGGAATTGGCTCGAGAAGGTTTGGGCGGCGCTGTGCGAATTGTGCTTGGAGATCAGGGCAGATTCCCTGGTATTCGGGGAGCTTTGGGCGATCTTGTTTCGACCGATCGTGTCAATGCTGTCGCAGTTGAAGCGGCTCTTGGAAATTGGTTGGAATGCTTGGTTGTCGATGGGGCTTTGGAATCCTCCCCGTTGTTGGCTCACGCATGTGAACTGGACGGCAGAGTGACATTCGCTCCAGCGACAATTGCAGACTCGCTCGATGCAACATCCCGCAACTGTCCGAATGGCGCTCGACCACTTGGTTCGATCATTCGTGTCTCTGGTGGAGCGCAAGGAATTATCGATGCGCTTCTTTGCCGAACGTGGTTAGTCAATGATCTTGCAACAGCTTTGCAACTCTCCACTGGCGACAAATCTGGTTCCCGTTTCGTCACGCTCTCTGGCGAGGTGATCGACCATTTGCAAACTGTGACAGTTGGGCGATTGCGTGGAGGCAGCGGAGGTTCGGTGATTCGTCGCGCGGAATTGACGGAACTGACTGCATCGAATGAAATTCTCGGCGAGCGTATTCGCGAAATCGAAGATGATGCATCGCGTGTCGCTGCTCTAGGGACTGCAGCGAAGGGTCGTCACGAGGAGCGTGATAGTGCACTTCAGGCAGCTCGACGAACTGCCATCGAATGCGAATTCCAATCTGAACGAACCGAGCAACTCATAACACGAATCGAACGCGATCAAGTCGCTGTCCGCTTTGAAGTCGCTGAGATTGCTCGGCGTGCGCAAGCCGCTCAGCAGGAACAAGCATCGATTATCGAACGTCTGGCAATTGCTGATGGAACCCTCTCCGAAGCAGATGCCAATGCGACAACAGCTCGCGAGCAAGCTCTGCAACGACAGAACATTTTGGATCAAGCTCAAGAAACACTTTCTGCAGCGCGTCTGCTGCTTGGAGAGACGACCAGCCGCACACAAGTTGCCCGCCGCGAACAAATTCTTATCGAAACAGCATTGCAGGAATCTCGTCGGCAGCGTGTCACTGCAGAAGACCAGTTGCGCCGTCGCGAGGCTCATATCGAAACCCTCGAAGAATCGATTTCAGAATCCCGCTCGGTGACACAACGCGCTCAGCAGAAGCACGATGCGATTGCAGTTCGACTCGCTGACTTAGCTCAATCACTTTCAATGGCTGTTGTTGCAAATGATGCAGCAGGTGAAGTGCTTCGAACTCTGCGCGAATCGGCAACTGATACTGAAAGACAATGGAGCGAATCCGAATTGGCTCGCCGCGAATGCTCGATGCGTCTTGAAACTCTTACAACGCAAGCACGCGAAGATCTTGGGCTCGAACTCGAAACGCTTTGGACAGCACATCTTCAAGAAAGAGAATCTGGAGCATTTGTGTTGACCGATCGGTCAGTCGCTTCCCTGGAAGCCGATCAACTTCGCGATGAAATTCGCTCCCTTGGAAATGTAAATCTTGATGCGATGACCGAATTGACCGAGTTGGAAAACCGAACCCAAGAACTTGCAAATCAGTTGACGGATATTGATTCTGCGAAGGGACATTTGGAGCGTTTGGTTGTTGAACTTGATGCGACAAGTCGAGTTCAGTTTGAAGAAACATTCAATATGGTCCGCGAGAATTTTGGTGGAACAAACGGAATGTTCCGACGGTTGTTCGGTGGCGGAAGCGCTGATATGTATTTGATCCCGATGGAAGATGGAACGATCGATTGGCTCGCTTCTGGCATCGAAATTCGCGCAAAGCCGCCTGGAAAAGAACCGCGAATCATCACGCAGCTTTCGGGTGGCGAGAAGTCCATGACGACAGTTGCATTGTTGTTGGCAATCTTCAAGAGCAAACCAGCCCCCTTCTGCATTCTGGACGAAGTTGATGCCGCGCTCGACGAATCAAATGTCGTGCGATTCTGCAATTCACTCAGTGGTTTCCTTGATCAAAGTCACTTCATTGTGATTACACATCACAAGCGAACAATGCAGGCTTGCCACAGGTTGCATGGTGTGACTATGCCTCAGCGTGGTGTTTCCAAGCGCGTGACGGTTCGCTTTGAACAAGTCGGTGTGGGTGGCCGGATTGCAGAATCGGCGATTGCAACAGAAGAAACCGAAAGCGAAGTAAACGCCACATTGCTTGCCAATTCGGGCGAATCCGCAGTAAAAAATAATTGACCAATTCTTCGAAGGGAGTATGAAAATTTCTCCAAGTATCTCTCCAGCGTTGCATTCCAAGATGTGGTGGGTTCTATGGATCAATGGAATTCTTCTGATTCTTGGAGGAGTGGTCTTGGTCACCGTTCCATTGCTGGCGGCATTCGCATGGCTGTACATCTTTGGAATCATGCTTGCTCTTGCTGGCGTGTTTGGATTATTCGGAGCGTTCTTTGGGCTCTCGCACGGAATTCGCAGCGTGACAGCATTTGTAGGTCCAATTTTGGCAATGATCCTTGGAGTTCTCTTCGTGGATGCCCCTCAACAGTCGGCAATGACCATCACCGAATTTGCTGGTGCACTGGCAATCTTCGGTGGCGCGGCACTAATCGCAACCGCCTTTGGTCTTCGTGGTCACGATGGTTGGATTGGGGTGTTGGGCAATGGAGTCTTGACGACAATCGCAGGAATTCTGATTGTCATGTGGCCCGATGCCGCCCTTTTCGTCTTTGCGATTTTCTTTGGAGTCCAGTTGATCTTCAGCGGATTTCGTATGTGCGCTATTGGATCGCGCATTCGACGATTTTCAACTTCGCATCATTCCTGATTTATCGGCAGTTGAATCTTGCGCTGAAATCTTGTCGAATGTTCCATTGGTCAAGTCCTTTGTGACACCAGGAAAAGCCAAGACTTTATTGTGCATGACGGCAAAGACTCCCGCGGGCAGAATCTGCACAGCAACAAGCGATTCTGTCAAATTCTGAACAGCATCCGTGCGGCGCATTTCATAAGGTCGCATTGCACCAGTCAATACAACGGACTTTCGAGGCGCATTTGGTTGCGACCATTGTTTCCAAATCACTTCGCCAGTCACTGCGAGCCGATCAGTTCCATGGACGATCACAATGCCGTCATACTCTTGCGCTCCTTGAAATGCGGCATCGGCAATATCTTGATGATCCTGAGCGGTCATTTCTAAACTGTCCTTATTCATCAATGCTTGGCGCGTGATTATGACTCCTCGAAGATCAAGCGATCCAATCATTACATCAAGAACGCTGAGATGATTCGTCAGCACACCTGCCAATTCGTCATAGGTTTTTTCAATCGTTCCGCCAGTTGATATGAGCAGTAATCGAAACATCGTCGAAGACTAATCGCCTTTCGTGAAGTTGGCTTCGAATTTTGCCTGCAATTTTACGGATTGTGGAGCTGCGCAAACTCCATTTCTGCAAATACTCACGGTCACGAGAAGCGTGACGTCACGAGCGGCTGCAATATTTCTGTGTCGCACTGGTATTCGAAACAAGCCTGTGAGATATTTCGCCCCATCGTGCGTTAAGGTCGGTGTTGGATATGTCGCATCAATATCAATTCCACTTGGCGCAAGGACACGTACTCCAAGTCCACGCGGACTTCCATCGTTCGCAAGAACTTCCGCACTAGCCTCGGCCACAATTTCGACAGCTCCATTTTGCCAGCGGATTTCAAGACCTTCAATTCTGTTCCCTTTCGAGGGCATCGATGTGGATGACACGACGAGTGCTCCGGCTGTAAATGCTTCTGGAACAATTGTTTGCGCAAGTGGCAACAGCGAGAGAGTGTTTGCCATTGAAAGCGGTTGCTCGGTCAAATTGGTCGCAAGCGACTGCAAGGAAAATGAGAGGTCGCTGCGAAGTGAACGATCGGCACCAGCTTGGATGAGTGCGGTCATCAAACGCAAGATAGAAGAAGTACCGCATGGCACCGCACCATCATTGCAACTCCGAGGGCGCACAAACAACATCGAGTCTCCTGCGCGCACATCACTCCACCTTCCATAAGTGCTATCAAAGAATGTTTCCCGGGCATTCGAATAGAGTTCCCCTGCGCGTTCAAGCCATGTTGGTTGTTTGGAATTGCGCCAGATGCTCATGCAAGCGTTGGCGATACCTGCGATGTCTTCGAGTGTTGCAGGTATAGAAGCACGAGAACTGCGCCAACATCGCATCCATCCATCAGCCGTTCGCAAATTGTCGAAAATCCAATTTGCGGCTTCTTCTGCCCGAACTTTCCATTCTTCATTCTCCAGCCAGCGACCAGACTCTGCAAAGCCTTCGATCATCAAACCATTCCATCCAAGCAACACTTTGTCATCACGAAATGGTTGCGGCCACGTCATTCGATTTTGATGGAGAATGTCAAATGCGCGTTGGACTGTTTCATTGAGCGCATCAGCAGGATCACGCATTTGAAGTACCCAAGTTGGTGGATCATTTGGGTGATGCGGATCTCGAAAGTTCGCTGCGCCATCCATTCGTGTGACTTCGAGTAAAAGTTCTTGATCTAAAGCAGTTATCCCAGCATTTTGCAGGACTGTGCGCGTGCGTTCTGGAGTCCATGCGTGACCTGTTCCTTCTTTGCCGTCAACATCTGCGTCAAGAGCGCAATAAAAACCACCATGAGGAAGTGCAAGTTCGCGATCGACAAATTGCAGAGTTCTTTCGCAGATCTGCCGCAGAAACGGATCGTGTTTTTTCGCAGCGACTTGCGCATACAAAGGCGCAAGCAACGCATTGTCATAGAGCATTTTTTCAAAGTGAGGAATCATCCATGCTTCGTCGACGGAATATCTGTGAAAACCTCCTGCAACTTGATCGAAGACTCCACCGCATGCCATCTTGGTCAAAGACGATCGAACGACTTGTTCACCTTGATCTCCTCCTGCAGCCAAGAGAAGCGAGAAATACGATGGCTGAGGAAACTTTGGCGCAGAACCAAATCCACCATGTTCGCGATCTTCAATTTGCAATAATTGCAACGCGGCGCGTGCAGCAATTGTCGCAGAGACCTTTCCATGCGGATGATCAGATGCAAGCGTGGATTTCACTGCATCTGCAATGCGCTGAGATTGTTCGATCATCACAGTTTCACGCGTGGACCACGAATTCGAAATCGAATCAAGAAGTTGTTGAAAACTTGGTCGCCCCCACGCAGGTTGCGGCGGGTAATACGTTCCAACAAAGAAAGGCCTTCCCTTCGATGGTTCCAAGAATGCAGAAAGTGGCCATCCTCCACTCGCTCGTCCTTCTGTTGCTTGCGTATAAATCTGACACGCCTGCATATAAATGACATCGACATCGGGTCGTTGCTCTCGGTCGATTTTGATGCAAACGAATGACGCATTCAATTGTGCCGCCCTCTCGGCATTTTCAAAGCTTTCGTGTTCCATGACATGACACCAATGGCACGTCGCGTAACCAATCGAGAGAAAAATCGGGACATTTCTTTTGCGTGCGACTTCGAAAGCCTCTGGACACCATGGCCACCACTCGACAGGGTTTCCAGCGTGCTGAAGAAGGTATGGACTGTCCTCCTTCTCGAGTCGATATCCGCCACTCTGGACCTGCGACCCACTCAACAGAAGAAATTCCCATTGTTTGAACAATGATCAACAAAGAGGAAGTGGCACATTGACCGATACTGTAACGACGATGACCACGCTCATTCTTGCTCTCTTTGCTGCGCTGGGTTTTTTCCTGCTCATTGCGGGCGTGCGACTTGTCGGTCTCATTGCGGCATTTACTGGCGGAGTTCTTGGATGGTGCCTTGGTGGATTCATCCACGATTCGTTTGTTCCCGAGTGGTCCCCCGCAATCTGTGCGGCGACGGCCAGCGTGGGATGCGCGGCGCTGGCAGCACTCTTTGTGCGCCCTGCAGTGGCTGTTGGATTTGCTGCAGCTGGAACGATCATTGGATTGCTTTTTGCTGGATTGCTCGTCGAACGTGGAATCGCTCCGACTGCTCCGTTGCCTTCTGCAAATTCTTCAGCGAGCGCGAGTCCAGAAGCGACTCCTTCTGCCTCTGTTCGAGCTGCACGAAGTGGATTGACCGATTCGATTCTTTCGATTATCGGCGAGACGCAGAATCAATCTGATGAAGTGAAAAAGGCTGGAAACATTGCGCGACTTGCAGGTGCGGGCGGGAGAATCGCAACACAAATCAAGAGTCGATGGGATCTTGTTCCTTCAGCAACACAAACTTTTCTTGTCGCAGTCACTGCTGGCGGAGCGGTGATGGGCTTTGGCTTGGGAATTTTCTTCGCACGCTGGGCGCTTGCTGGAGCAGCGTCGACACTTGGATCGCTGCTCTTTCTGGGATGCGGTATGCCTTTGCTCGAAACGATCGTGCCATCATTTCGCTGTCCAGAATCTCCCGCTGCGTGGCTCTTTCTTGGAGCTGCGACGACCCTCGCCGGCTGGGCGTTTCAGATGCGAAGAGTGCAGGCACAAAAAGAAGCGCCATCGCCCGCATAAGAAGCGCCACGACTATCCTTCGAAGCGAACGAGTGCATTGCACCAACAAACACTATGGATGATTTTCGATATCTCAACGGATCACTCTCTTGCGAAGGCGTTTCGATGCGTGACATCGCAAAGTCCGCCGGAACTCCTTGCTATGTTTATTCGTCCGAGACATTTCACCAACATTTCAAACGCCTTCGTGATGCGTTCGCTCCGATCAATCCGCTGATTTGTTTTTCGGTGAAATGTTGCTCGAATATCGCCATCCTGCGGTTGCTGATTGAAATGGGTGCGGGTATGGATGTTGTTTCTGGTGGCGAACTTTTCCGCGCAATGAAAGCTGGAGGCGATCCTAAAAACTTTGTGTACGCCGGAGTTGGCAAGTCTGATACTGAAATTCGATACGCGCTCAATCAACGAATTGGACTTTTCAATATTGAAAGCGAAATGGAATTCGAGAATCTTGCCCGCATTGCGCAGGAAACTGGCATTCGAACTAGAGCTGCCCTGCGAGTCAATCCCGATGTAGACCCCAAGACGCATCGATACACATCAACTGGAAAACGCGAAAGCAAATTCGGGGTTGACCTCGAACGTGCCGCCGCTTTTTTTCGCTCGTATGGTCGTGATCCATTTGTTTCCCTTCGCGGTATTCACCTTCATATCGGATCGCCCGTTTATACGACTGCTCCGTATTTAGAAAGTGTCACCAAAGCACTTGCGCTTATGGACGAACTTTCTGGACAAGGATTTCAAATTGACACGCTCGACCTCGGTGGTGGATTCGGCGCAGATTATGAAAGCGACCAGTCGCCTCTTGCTGACGAATATGCAAATGCGATTGTTCCTCTGCTAAGACAGCGTGTCGCAAATGGACTTCAAATTATTCTCGAACCTGGTCGAACGATTGCTGCCAATGCAGGCGTGCTCTTGACCAAGGTGGAATATCTCAAAAAGTCTGGCGATAGAAACTTTGCGATTTGCGATGCGGGTATGCACACGCTGCTGCGACCGAGTCACTATGGAGCGTTTCACTTTGTGTGGCCGACGGATGTGACTTCTGATCTCGTACCACCTCGTCGAGCCCGCGAACTTGTTCTGCCAGGTCTTGAACGAACAGAAGTCGTCGGACCACTCTGCGAAACCGGTGATTTTCTTGCAGAAGATCGCATGCTTCCACCGCTTCACCGTGGAGATTTGCTGGCGGTCTATACCGCTGGTGCGTACGGCATGACGATGGCAAGCAGGTACAACAGTCATCCACTTCCTGTGGAAGTATTAGTGAACGGCAAACAATTCCGGGTGATTCGCGAGCGTGAGACATACGACGATCTCATCCACCACGAGAACGCATAAGACCTAGCATTCATTCCAATGGTTGTTCAAGATGAAAAAGGAGTTTGGACCGTCTTGCGAGAGACGATCGCAGCGCATCCCGAAGAAGTATTCGCTGCGTTGACAACTGAAGTTGGATTGATTCGATGGTTTCCTGTTGCCGCACAAGTTGATCTTCGTGCGGGTGGGTCGATCGTGCTTGGATGGGACCGTAAATTTAAGCGAACTCTGACCATTGGCATTGAAGAATTTGATGCGGGCGGTCGCATCACTTGGCATTGGCCTTCACGAATTGATGACAAATTCGTTCGCATCGAATGGTCGGTGCATCCATCTGTCGAGAATGGCAGCGAAGTTGTCTTGCGTATGGGACCAATCGGAATCGGACCTGAAGCGCTTATGGCAATGGCCGAAGATGCGGAGAGTTGGCGCTGGTATTTATGCAATTTGCGCACGGTCTTCGAAGCGCGTGTCGATATGCGCACTGTTCGACCGCTGTGATTTATGGCCAGTAATGCAGCGCAATCGCTGATGAAAGAATTGTGGGCGGCCACGCCCAGGCGCCCGCTGCGAGATCGTCCAAGACGATTCCCCATCCAAATGGTTGCGACTGTAAATCTGAGACATATCCCGGCTTCCAGACATCAAAGAGTCGAAAGAAAAAGAAACCTGTCGCACAAATAATTGCGGCACGCATCATCGCATTCGAATCTCCCGTTGCGATCATCCACCAAGGCACTGCAAGCAATGTCACCGCGCATCCAGCAGTTTCGTCGGCCACAACTGAAGATGGATCTTTTGCGCCGAATGCTTCTTCAGCAAGTTTTCCAAACTTGACACACGCGATGGTTCCAAATGCCACGGTCAATGCAAGCGAGATAACCAAGACCCACCATGGCGCGCCACTCCACACAATGAAGAAAACAAGCGCAACTGGAGGAAGTGATCCCCACGATCCAGAAGCTGGGCGCAGAAGACCTAATCCACCGATTGTGACAGAGAAAAATGCAAGTGGAGACATTCCCTTTGGTAGACGCTGTCCACTTGTCATTTTGAAATTGCCTTTGATTTATTGCGGAAAAATTGAACGGCGCGCATCATCGTTGGAATGGCGCTCGCAACGGTCACCGCGATCATTCCCCACAACATAATTTCTGCAACGAGATTGAAAGTTGGAGATGTTCTTCGCGATTCGATTGCCGCATTGCCAAAGCAGACCGGCACCGCAACGCACTGCACAAGCATCTTGAACTTGCCCGCCCAATCCGCGCTGAATGGAGTTCCCTCCGCTTCGATTACCGCACGCACGCTTGTCACGAGAAGTTCTCTGCCGATGACCAAGACGACCATCCAAGGAAGAACTCCGCTTCCGCCAACAAATGGAGGCGACGCAAGAAAAACAAGTCCACCGATCACCAAAATTTTATCTACCACTGGATCGAGAATTCGACCGAATGGAGAGACCGTTTTCCATTTGCGGGCGAGATAGCCATCGAGCACATCGGTCACAGCGGCGACAATAAAAATCCAAACAGCCCACCAAGCCCGCGATGGGTCTTCACCAGGAGTGCAGGCAACACCAGAAATCACGACAAAAAAGACTACGGAAAGCACAAGCCGTCCCACTGTAATTGTGTTGGGTAGGGTCCGTTGAAGGTCGTTCATCAGGCGTCGATTCTACCCCTTGATTGGAGGTCGTTGCAGGCATTCCGATATGCCATTATCTTCCCCACTCCCCCAGTCACACGGAAGTGACTGGTTTCGTTTGAGATTGGAGAACTGACGCGCAATGGTGCCGACAATTTTTTATGCTGCGTGTGCAATTGCCGCTGCGGGACTCGCACTGCTGCTGATGCAGAGCGGGAAGAAATTTCGTATGGGTGCAAGTATTCTCGGACTTGCGGGAATTGCTTGGATTCTCGTCATTATCATTCAAAAAATTCCAACGCCTGCAAGTGAATTCGGTCCGCTTGGGTTGATGATTTTCTGTGCATTTATTTCTGTTGCTTCTGCTGTTCGAGTCATAACACATCACCGACCAGTTTTCTGCGCGCTTTATTTTGTGTTGGTAGTTGTCAGTGGAGCAGCGATTTATGTGCTTCTTTCTGCGGAATTTGTTGCGTTTTCACTTGTCATCGTCTATGCCGGCGCAATTCTCATCACCTATTTGTTTGTGTTGATGCTTGCGCAGCAATCCCCTGCTGATATTGGTTCAGCAGATGCTGTGGATTATGACCGGATTGCACGAGAACCCGCCGGTGCTGTGATCGCGGGATTCGTCTTGATCGCTGTTCTTGGTGGAAGCGTTTTCTCGGTGAGCGAGCAAAAAGCACAATCGATTCTCGATCAGAATCGTGCCGTTCGCCTCGGTTGGAACGACCTTTCGATGATGCCAAAATTGTTGCTCGAACAAGCTCGCAGAACAGATCCAACCGTCACCGCAGTCGTTGCTCGAACGGATGGTCAGATGATCGCAGTTCAACCAGATCATTCCGCAATAATTTCTGTCCAGCGCGCTGACCAAACGACCACGACCGATTTGACGCTTGCTCCATCTCTTCTTCCAGAGAACACATCGCGCGTCGGCATGGCGCTTGTGACAAAATTCCCTGTCAGTTTGGAACTTGCTGGAATCATTCTGTTGATGGCAATGCTTGGAGCAGTCGTACTTGCACGAAAGCAAACAGATATTGCAGACGATGACCGTCGAACTTTGGCAGGCATGGGAAAAGTTATGGATGATTCACTTGCAGGTCCTCAAAAGGCGAACCGATGAATCAAGAACTCTCTAGCGGATTCACAATCGCATCAAGCGCACCCATTGCAGTTGCGCTTGCAATCAGCGCATTGCTTTTTGTCATTGGTCTTGTCGGTTTCCTCTGCAGGAGAAATATGATCATCATGTTCCTCTGCACAGAATTGATGTTCCAAGGTGCAGCGCTTGCCATGATCGCATTCGCTCGATTGCGAATGGATGTTTCTGGACAAGTCTTCGTCATTTTCATTCTCACCGTCGCCGCCGCGGAAGCCGCGCTTGCGCTGGGACTGGTCGTTCTTCTCTATCGAAAGCGTGAAACATTGAGTGCGGACGCATGGTCGGATCTTGGTGAATCATGACGCAACTGACTTCCATCCCACAAGCAATCATTGCCCCCGAACTTTCGTGGGTCGGTCTTGCGCTGCTTCTTCCATTACTTGCTGCAGTTGCATGCGCTCTCTGCTGTGCTCTGCGCGTCAAAGGCAAGGCGGCGGCGATCATCACCATCCTTGCGCTTGCCGCATCTTTCGGCATCATTGTCAAGGCATACTTTGCATACACGGGACCAGTGCAAGTTCCGATTTTTCAGTGGATCGATTTTGAATGGGGAGCTGGCCAATTTCAATCTTTCAATGCAAATTGCGCACTCTATATCGATACGTTGACGCTCTTTTGGATGCTCTTCGTCACAGGACTTGGAACGCTCATCGCGATTTATGCGAGCGAATATATGGAAGGCTATTGTGGCTCCGGATATTCGCGCTTCTTTTTCGGCATTTGCATTTTCCTCTTCTCGATGAGTGCGCTTGTCATGGGCGACAATCTCATCATGCTTTACTTGGGTTGGGAAGGCGTTGGTCTCGCCAGTTACTTGCTGATTGGTTTTGACTATGCGCGTCCAGCAGCCGTCGCTGCGGGCAAGAAGGCATTCATCATGAACCGCATCGGCGATCTTGGACTCGCCCTTGGCATTTTCATGTTGTGGGCAAATTATGGCACGCTGCAATATTCCGAATTGTTTGCAGCGATGAACAAAGGTGGACAAACTTCAGTGGACTGGGATCTTTCGGTCATCCCATTCTTGCTGATGCTTGGTGCCTTTGGCAAGAGCGCGCAGATTCCACTTTTCACTTGGCTGCCGGATGCGATGGAAGGTCCAACGCCAGTGTCTGCGCTCATCCATGCAGCGACAATGGTCACGGCTGGTGTCTATCTGATTGCGCGCATGTATCCATTCTTTGAACTGCATCCAGAAGCTCTCGCCACAGTTGCGTGGGTTGGTGGATTGACAGCACTGCTCGCCGCAACAATCGGCATGGCGCAGTACGACATCAAACGAGTCTTTGCATATTCCACAATTTCGCAGTTGGGTTATATGTTCCTTGGACTTGGAGTCGGTACATCATTTGGCGCGTGCTATCACACGCTGACGCACGCTTTCTTCAAGGCGCTTTTGTTCCTCACAGCTGGTGCAATCATGCACGGATTTGCAGGGCAACTTGACCTTCGCAAGTTAAGCGGACTTCGACACATCCCCGGTTGGCGAATCGTTTCGTGGACGATGTTGGTTGGATGTTTATGGCTCTCTGCATTCCCATACACTGCGGCGTTCTTTTCGAAAGATGCGATTCTGTTGCAAGCTCTCACCAGCGTTCGAGCGGATTTCAGATTCCTTGGCTGGCTTGGACTTTTCACAGCAGCGCTCACTGCGTATTACACATTCCGCGTTTGGTTTCGAGTCTGCGCAGGCCCACTGCATTTCGAACCTGGTGCTGAAGCTCATAGTGAATCGCATGACCATCATGCTCCAAGCACGCATGCAGCTCATACAACTGCGCCTGCGGCGAAGTCCGATCACTCCTTCCATCCGCATGCTCCTCGTTGGGCGATCAATGGAGTGCTCTTGATTCTTGCTCTTGGCGCAGTCGTTGTTGGAGTTCCCGCATACAACCAAGCCTTTGCGCACAAGGACAATTGGGCTCAGCAAATGATCGCAGGATCAAGCGCGATGCAAGGCGCTGGACTTGCCGAGGATCACGGTTCCCAAGCATCCGTAGAGCATCCAAAAGTATTGGGAATGGATGCGCACACTGGATTGACAATCGTCGGATGCACAGCATCGATCGGCGGCATCTTGATTGCGTGGTATTTCCATTTGGGTTCTCGAAAGTCCGCAGATCAATTGCGTGCGGCGCTCTTGAGACGATGGTGGATTCGTTGGGTTCCAATTTGCATGGAAAACAAGTGGTATGTGGATGAGATCTATCACTTTTGCTTCAGACTTCCGATGTGGCTTGGATCGCAAATTCTGTATTTCGCAGATCGACATTTCCTCGACGGAGTGATGGTCGATGGATTGGCAAAGATTCCGATCGCTGTTGGAAAACTCTTCAGGCCACTGTATGGCGGAGCCCTTCAGGGTTATGCATCAACAATGGCTGGTGGAATTGCGTTGGTTGTCGCTTGGTTGAGTTGGATTTGGTTGCGGGGGTTCAACTGACATGCTCTTGATTTGGACGAGCATTCTCTTCCCAATTCTTGCGGCATTCGCTGTTGCAATTGGTCCCACCAAATCCGCAAAGTGGACGGCATTCGCAGGAACTTTGGTTTCTCTTGGCGCGCTCACACTCTTTGCGTGGAATTTTCCAGCGTGGCATAACGCAGAACATTTTCCAAACACAACTGGACCAAGTTGGATTCCACAAGCGGGTATCACATTCTCAGTTGGATTCGATACGGTTTCACTATTGCTTGCCCTGCTCAGCGCATTCTTGATGCCGTTGTGCATCGCTGGCTCATTCAGTTCGATCACAGAACGAACCAAGGAATATTACGGCTGGTTCCTTGTGCTTGGTTCGTCGATCATTCTCGCTTTCGCTGCTCGAGATGCGATCCTTTTTTATATCGGCTACGAATTCACCCTCGTCCCGATGACTTTGATCATTGCGATTTATGGTGGAACCGAGCGCCGCGTCGCAGCTATCAAGATGTTTCTGTACACATTCTTGGGTTCGATGTTTATGCTCGCGACGCTGCTTTATATTGGCTGGGAACATCGCCTCGCTGTGGGTGCATGGGATTTTGATATCGACACACTCACGAAGACTACGATTCGTTTGCCAAGTTCAACTCAGTATTGGATTTTCGCGGCGTTGATGGTTGGATTTGCAGTCAAAGTTCCACTTTTCCCACTGCATACTTGGCTTCCACTCGCTCATGATCAAGCCCCCACTGCTGGTTCGGTCATTCTTGCATCTGCGATGTTAAAGCTGGGGACATATGGAAATTATCGATTCGCTTTGCCGATGGCACCAGCAGGTGGCGCAGAGTTGATGAGTGTCGTTGCAGTGCTTGCGATCATTGCGATCATTTATGCATCGCTGATTTGTTGGGTCCAAACAGACGCAAAGAAGTTGGTCGCATATTCATCCGTTGCGCATCTTGGACTTTGCATGCTCGGGCTATTCGCGCTGAATCCTGTTGGCGCAGAAGGCGCAGTCTTCTATATGGTCAACCACGGACTTTCAACTGGTGCACTTTTCCTGTGCATCGGAATGTTCTATGAGCGCTACCACACGAAGGACACGGACGTTGTTGGTGGCCTGGCAAAGCGAATGCCGATCTGGGCTTCGTTCATGGTTTTGTTCACTATGGCCAGCATTGGTCTGCCAGGTTTGAATGGATTCATCGGAGAAGTCCTCTGTTTGGGCGGAACTTTCATCTCTGAACATGACGGACAATCTGGATATCCCGGCGTGCTTGGACCGTGGTACGCAATTGTTGCAGGACTTGGTCTGATCTTTGCGGCGATGTATTTGTTGATCCTTCTTGGAAAACTTGTGTGGGGTCCATTGCGTGAACCGCACGATGATGCTGCGCATGCATCATCTGCAGTTCGCCTCTCGCCAGATATCAACTTCCGAGAGATCGCAATTTTGACACCGCTTGCAATCGCTTGCATCTGGCTTGGATTGCAACCAAAGCCCATGCTCGATGCGATCGCACCATGCGCCGAAAGAATGCTTGCGAATTATCCAAAGGAAGTCGAGAGATTGATGGCGCAGTCTGCTGGCACACCGCTTGCGTCCCTGAATAACACGACCAACGAATCGAGTAGCGAATGATCGAAGCGATGTCACCACAATTGATTCTTCTTGCTCCTGAGATGATTCTCTTTGTCGCTGCAGTCACGGTCGCGATTTTGGGTCTCTCAAAAAATCACGGGATTCGTGCTTCATTGCCATTCATCACTTGCGCGGCATTGATCGCTTCAATCGTTGCAGTACCTCTGACTTGGACCAACGAGAATGCTCAGTCGGCCAACCTGCTTATGCCGATGCTTGGTCGATTCGTCAAACCACTCTTGGCTGGAATCGGCGTCTTGCTTGTTTTACTTTCAGTTGGTTCAGTCGATCGCAAATTGGAAGAATCTGTCGCACGAGGCAGAATGGCGTTCGATGCACACCGCGTCGTCCGAGGCGAATTTTATGCTTTCTTTCTGCTCAGCATGATGGGTGCAATGCTTCTGTGCAATGCGCAAGATTTGATTTGGCTGTTCTTGGCGATTGAATTGGTTTCCCTTCCGACTTACATTATGGTTGCAATCGGCGGATCTGGGAATCGAAATCAAGAAGCCGCAGTCAAATATTTCTTCCTTGGCGCGATGAGCACTGCGGTCTTCTTGTATGGCTTCGCACTTTTGTATGGCTCGACCGGTTCGTTGCAGTTTTTGGAAATCCGCAACGCTCTTGTTTCACAATCTGAGGGTAGTGGGATTGACACTTTGGCAACGATTGGAATCATTCTGAGTCTCTTGGGACTTTGCTTCAAGATCACCGCTGTGCCAATGCAGTTTTATGCTCCAGATGTCTATGAAGGTGCGCCAACGCATGTCACTGCATTCTTAGCATTCGTTCCAAAGACAGCTGGATTCACGGCAATGGTTCTCATCCTGACATGTGTGGGATGGAGTGGTCACACGCTGATTGATTCCGATGGCATTCGCATTCCTTACATGGGACTTCCAACTCCCATCGCAGCGATCTTGTGGATGATTGCAATTCTTACGATGACTCTTGGCAACATCGGCGCTCTCTTGCAAACATCTGTCAAGCGAATGTTGGCATATAGCTCCATTGCACACTCTGGATATTTGATCCTTGGACTTATTGTTGGTGCGACCGATGGTGTTGAAGCACTTTTCTTCTATCTCCTTGCATATGGCGTGATGACCACCGCATCATTTGCTGCGCTTGCAGCTTTGGAGCGACGTGGCGAAGAAATCAATTCGTTCTCAGATCTGGCTGGACTTCGCTTGCGACATCCAGCGATGGCTTGGATGCTTGCGATTTCTGCGGCATCTTTGGTTGGAATGCCGCCGTTCATTGGATTTTTCGGAAAGATCTATCTCTTTATTGCCGCATTCGAAGCGGACCAATTTGGTTTGGTTCTTGCCGCGGTACTCAATAGTGCGATCAGTGGTTTGTACTACTTGAAGTTAGCGATCGTCCCATTAGTCGCACCACCATCTGCACGATCTGAAGAAGTCACATCAGTCCCAAGTCGTTGGCCTTTCATCGCTGCAGTTCTTTGCGGAGTTGGAACAATCGTGCTTCCATCAATTGCAGGGACACTTGTTGCTGCTGCACGAAGTTCAGCGCAATCATCACCGATTGTTCTCACTGCATCCGAAAGTAAATCAAAAAGTGATTCCAAAACGAATTTCAAGGGTTCATCATCAGGCGCACTTTCCGCCGCACCAGTGACTGCACCCCAAGCGTTGCCCACAGCGTCGACGCATTGATATCATTCGATTTTAAGCGACCATAGCTCAATTGGATAGAGCACGAGCCTACGAAGCTCGGGGTTGCAGGTTCGAGTCCTGCTGGTCGCGCTTCTTTTTTCATTCGAAATCTGGAGGTTCGTTGGCGACCAATCAAGAATGTGCGAATGTCTTTTCTCGGATCGCAGATCTGCTCGAGATCACTGGAGCGAATGCATTCAAGGTGAATGCTTACCGCAAGGCTGCCCGCTCGTGCGAGAATGAATCACGAGAACTCGGCCGGCTTGCACGAGAATCGCCTGCCGACCTTCGCACCATCGAAGGGATCGGCGAGAGCACCGCCGCGAAGATTGTCGAACTCGAAACTGTTGGAAAAGTTGCTGAACTTGAGGCGCTCCAGTCAAAGATTCCGCCAGGATTGCCGGCCCTTCTCACCTTGCAAGGTGTCGGACCAAAGTCCGTAAAACTTCTCTGGGATTCTGCCAAAGTCACCAGTATCGACGAATTGCGCGCCGCAATTGAAAGTGGCGCCCTGCGGAGTGTCGAGCGCATGGGCGAAAAAACAATTGCAAATCTCCGTGATGCTGTTGCTGCGCATGATGCGGCTGGCGCAGGTCCCGTGCGTTATCGATTGGGAGAAGCCATACCAATCGCCGAAGCAATGCTGAAAAGAATGCGCGCGACCAATGGCACCGTGCGCGTGTCTTTCGCAGGCAGCGCACGCCGAGGGCGAGAGACCGTTGGCGATCTTGATCTTCTCGTTTCAAGTACAGATCCCGTAGCAGCAAAAGCTGCGTTCTTGAATTGCCCTGGAATTGGCAAAGTCCTTGCGCATGGCGATACGAAATGCGCAGTGCAATTATCGACTGGAATTCAGGTCGATCTGCGCATCGTGAAGGACAATGCCTTTGGTGCTGCGCTTTTGTACTTCACTGGAAGTGTTGATCACAATGTTCTTCTACGCGAACGAGCAATTGCCCGTGGAATGAGGCTGAATGAGTATGGTTTGTTTCGCGTGCCGAAGGACAGTGCAGATGGTGCAGATTTGCCGCTCGTTGCAGCTGAAACCGAGGAGTCGATTTATAGCGCTCTCGATCTTCCGTACTGCCCTCCAGAACTACGCGAGATGCACGGTTCGGACTTGACGAAATCTTCTCCAACCTTGATCGAACTTGCTGACATCAAAGCAGAATTGCATTCGCATACCACCGCGAGTGATGGTGACTTGAGCATTCTTGAACTCGCATCACTTGCGAAAGCTCGAGGTTTTCACACGATCGCAGTGACCGATCACAGTCGCGCGAGCGCACAAGCGAACGGACTTTCTGTCGAGCGTTTGTTGAAGCACATCGACGCGATCAGTGAAGTCGAAGCGAAAATTGGAGGCATTCGAATCCTCGCTGGAAGCGAAGTCGACATCATGGCTGATGGTCGTTTGGATTATGACGATGACATCCTTGCAAAATTAGATATTGTCGTTGCCAGTCCGCACACAGCACTCAAGCAAGCTCCGCAAGCTGCGACCGACCGACTGCTGTGTGCGATTCGCCATCCGCTGGTTCATATTCTTGGCCATCCCACTGGGCGAATCATTCAAGGCCGCGAGGGATTGAATCCCAATATGGAATTACTCTGCAAAACGGCCAAGGACTGCGGGACTGCGATGGAGATCAACTGCCACTGGTCGCGGCTTGACTTGCGCGATCAGCATGTGCGCATTGCCGTTGTCGCTGGCTGCATGATTGCCATCAACTGCGATATTCACTCCCCAGGCGATGCGGACAACCTGCGATATGGCATCGCGACTGCTCGCAGAGGTGGGCTGACTGCAGCAGGATGCGTCAATACTTGGTCAGCAGCAAAACTTCACGATTGGCTGTCCAGTAAGCGCAAGTCATTTCAATCATAAATTCCTACGCTAGGATCAGACTTCGATGTTTGAATCACTCACAGAGAATCTCTCGGGCGCACTTCGCAATCTGACTGGACGAGGGAGAATTACCGAATCGAATGTTCGCGAGGCGATGGTCACAATCGAAAATGCGCTGCTTGAAGCCGATGTCAATCGCGAAATCGTAAAAACCTTTTGTGCGGAAGTTCTTCAGGATGCACTTGGATCTGAAGTTCTGCGAAGCCTTCGACCCGATGAGCAGATGATCGGCATCGTTCACAAACGCCTCGTCGCGTTGATGGGAACGAGCGCATCGCGTATCTCATTCGTCGAACCCGGACCAACTGTCTTGATGCTTTGTGGTTTGCAAGGTGCGGGAAAGACAACGACATGTGGCAAACTTGCAGCTTGGCTTGGCCGACGCGGCAAGAGTGTTCTTGTTGCAGCGTGCGATTTACAGCGCCCCGCTGCTGTCGATCAACTGCGAATCGTCGTCGAATCTGCTGCAAGTGCTGCAGGCGGCAGTCGCATCGCTTTCCACGGCGAACCTGATCAATGCGCAGATCAACCTGGTGCAAAGCCTGGGAGCGCCGTTGGTGTTGCCAAGCGTGCGCTCCAAAAAGCACGAGCTGAACGCTTCGATGTGATCATCATCGATACGGCTGGCCGACTTCATATTGACGATGCGCTGATGCGTGAACTTGAATCTGTTGACAGTGCAATCGAAGCGCATGAAATTCTGCTCGTTGTTGATTCGATGACTGGACAAGATGCTGTCAACAGTGCGAAGACTTTTCATCAACGAATGAATATTGACGGTGTCATCCTGACCAAACTTGATTCTGACACGCGAGGCGGAGCGGCTCTTTCGGTTCGTCAAGTGACAGGCGCACCAATCAAATTTATTGGCGTCAGCGAACACTGGGATGGACTCGACGAATTTGATCCCCAAAGAATGGCTGGGCGCATCTTGGGAATGGGCGATGTTGTATCGCTCGTCGAAAAGGTTCAAGGGCAAGTTGACGAAAAGGAAGCGGAAAAACTCGCCGAAAAGATGTCGCGCGGTCAGTTGGACATGGATGATTTCCTGAGTCAACTGAAATCAATTCGTCGCATGGGACCACTGAAGCAGATTCTTGGACTTCTTCCTGGAGTCGGGTCCATGATGAAGGACATTGATATTGACGAGAAGCAATTCGATCGAATTGAAGGCATGATTCGTTCAATGACAAAGAAAGAGCGCGCCACGCCGACACTCATTGATCGCAGTCGTGTCAAGCGAATTGCATCAGGCAGCGGCACGAATGCGGTCGAAGTTGGGCGGCTGACAAAGCAATTCGAGATGATGCAGAAGATGATGAAGCAGATGGGTGGTGGCGGAATGATGGGCAAGATGAACGCGATGCGCGAGATGGCCGCTGGAGGCGGTATGCCAGGTTTGCCCAGTGGCGCAGGATCTCGCCCAGACAGTGCGAAGAGCAAATTTAAGCAGCGCCCTCGACGGTAATTCGCTCGTTTGCGAGACCAGTCTGGCGAGACCAGTCTGGCGACCAAGTGACGCCATCTAGTATCGATCAAGCGGCAGAGGATCAGAAGATTTACCTGCAGCCCAATTTCTCAGCGAAGGCATAATCGTTTCACGGATTAAAATCTTTGCGCACGCCGCAACGGGAATCGCCAACAGCATTCCGTAAAGACCCGCAACGCTTGCACCTGCGAGTACAGCGACAAAGATAGAGACTGGTCCAAGATTTGTCGCACGTCCAGCAAAGACAGGTGTCAGCAAATATCCCTCGATTGACTGAACGATTGTAAAGACGAGTGGTGGGCCACCAATAATCCAATACCAAGCCATGCGATCTGCCTCGGGAAGTGTCAACTGATTCGCGGCTAAAAGTGCGATCGCAGGAATGATCACGACCAAGCCAAGATATGGAACGATTGAAAGGATCCCTGCGAGTAATCCAAGTGTCAATGCGTATGGCACACCGTTGATCCACCAACCGCCGGCAAACATCACACCCATCCCTGCAGCGATGAGGATTCTGCCTCGGACAAAACCTGCGACAGCTGCATCCATTTCTGCAGCCAAGTGGAAAATCTTCTCTTGGCTAGAAGTCGGAACAAGTCCTGCAAGAAATTGAAGTGCGGTTGGAAATCCAACGCTGAAGAACCAGAAATAAAACGGTATGAGAACTGCAGCGAAAAGAAGACTGGAAAAATCGAGGATTTTCCAAAGCGCTGATTGCGCAGTGGAACTCAGGAGTGCCTGCGAAATTGAACTTGTCGAAGAATCGAGGGCATTGGTAACGACTTCTGGTTTGGCAACTTTGGGTTGGACTGCGACCGGCACGAGATTGGGAGTCTCCGCTTCGCTGTTCGCTACGCTCGGCTCAGAACTCGTTGAATTTGAAGTCGAAGGAGAAACTTCAGTCGATTTGTCATTGATCCATGTGCGTACCTTGCTAATTTCGCTTCGGTACTGTTGTGGAAGGACCTCTTCAAATCGATTGATCCATTGATCGAAGCGACCTGCTCTTGCGCTCGCTACGAATTCAGAGGCTTGGTAGACGATGGTTGGAATAAAGAGCAACCCAGCGAGGGCAACTCCCAATCCTGCAGAAGCCAAGATCGCACTCACGGCAACTGGGCGCGACAATTTCAACACGCGACAAAGCCACGCTACTAATGGCTCAACTAAGTATGCGAGCGTAAAAGCAAGCAGCAGCGGAACAGTCACAAATCGAAGCGCATATCCCGCCCAGATTGCGCCGAAGATCAACGCAATGACAAGCAGATCTCGAAATGCTTGCACTTGCCAAATGTGCAAACGTGCAAAGTCTTTTTTCCCAGATTCAGGTGTCGGATTCTGCGGATATTGGTCCATCAATTATCCTTATCCCTTGTTTCCCATGATGTGCTTACGCAGTCGGTCATTTGCAAAGACTTCTGCAAAGTCATAGACAGATCGAAAGTCCTCGATCGAATCATTGGGAGATTTGCGAAAGATGCCCAGATCAATCAATGTAAAGACGATGCGCCCAAAGTCATCTGTACGCTGAACATTCCACCGTTGAAGTACGACTGGGGCCATCATTCCATATTGCTCAATAGCGAACTCCAACAGGCCCATGCAAAGCTGTTGTCCACTGAGATGTCTGTCATCTGTCGTGAGTTGGCTGGGATCCGACAGTGCTGCCTTCGCGGCATGCCCAAACCCAGTCTGGACAAAATGCAATGCCTGCACGGGATATGGTCCCGCAGCAGCCCGGATCGTGGCTAAGTCCAACTCTGGTTTGTCCTTCGAAGGCATACCATAGTTTATCGGAAATCTGCGTGGAAATATGCACAATTCGTACAGGAGAGATTCTGCCAGTAGCACCACACAATGTGTCGGGTTGCTTTCTGATGCCCCTAAATGATGCCCCTAAATGATGCCCCTAAATGATGCCCTGGATTGATGCTTTTCCACCAAACCAAGAGTGTCGAAAGACAAATATGAAAAAATTTTCTTTGCCCCCTTCCCAAATGTGGCAATGTCACGCTACACTTTTCTCCAACACGGAGGTTACTACTATGAACGCATTGGAAGCGTCGTTTCGAACCACACTCATCGGACTTGTTGCTGTTGCTAGTGTTGGTTGCGTCCCCCAAGAAAAATACAACGATCTCGATTTGGCTTATCGTTCTCAGCAGCAACAACTGCTTCGAACGCAAGGCGATCTCGAGACCACTCGAGCGAATGAGTCGAGATTGAGATCGCAGCTGGCACAATCAGCTGGCGATCTTTCCTCTCTCGAAGCGCTGCGAAAAGGCCAGAATGTCGATGTCGACAAGCTGCTCGCAGATTATGAATCGCTCTTGAAGAGAGTTGGCAACATGAATGGCGGTCCACTTCCTGCAGAAGTGAATGCTGCTCTTGCCGCCCTTGCCGGGCAATATCCAGATGTATTGCAGTTCGACGAAAAGCGAGGAATGATTCGCTTTGCTGCAGACTTCACATTTGATCCAGGGTCGGTCGGTTTGAAAGCAAGTGCGCTCTCGGTGCTTTCTCAACTGGCGACGATTCTCAATTCGAATGCAGCGAATCCATTCGAAGTCGTTGTTGTTGGCCACACAGACAATGTCCCGATCAAAAAATCTGCGGCACAACATCCCACCAACACTCACCTCTCTGCTCATCGCGCAATCGCAGTTCGTGACGCCCTTCATAAAGATGGAGTGCAATCATCTCGCTTTCTTATCGCTGGGTATGGCGAATTCAGACCAACGGTCCCAAATGGACCAAACGGTGCTGCGCAAAATCGCCGAGTTGATGTTTATCTGATGCCATACTTCGTACCGATGGCATCCAATATGGCTTCAGCGGATGCCCCAGTTTCTACCCCAGTTTCTACCCCCGCTGCTCCTCAGTCAGCACCGAAAGCGGCTGGCGACCAAGAACCGACGAAATAGTCTTGTTTATGTGAGGGAGAGGGAAAGGGATCGCACGGAAAACCCGTGAGATCCCTTTTTTTGTGTTGGTGGAGTCAAACATGGAGAAAAATCCCATTGCTAATTCTTAGGAATGTGTAAATAACTCAGAATATTCAAAATTTTATTTGTAAATGTCTGAAGCGGTTATAGAATTACTGAGTACGAATCTATTTGACCGCTCTAAACCTGCATAAGCAACGACTTTACGGAGAAAGAAATGACCAACCGAACGACTCGGCTATTGACCAACCTTTGCGCTCTTTCCTTCACAATTGCCATTGGCTCGAGAGCCTTTGCGCAAGATGCGCTGATCAATGAAGTCCGAGTGGACCAACCCGGCATTGACTTGAGCGAATATGTCGAGTTCAAGGGCACCCCTGGATCGTCACTCGCAGGCTTGACGCTTGTTGTGATCGGCGATGATGACGCAGCTTCACCACCAAATCAAAATGGAACCATTGAATCTGTTGTCGCACTCTCTGGAAATTTCTCTTCGACGGGATTCTTTGTTCTCGCAGAATCAACCTATCAGTTCGGGACTCCTGATCAAGTCGCAATTCTGAACTTTGAAAATCCAGATAATGTCACTTTCGTGTTGGTCAGTGGATTCACTGGATCGAATGGTCAAGATCTTGATACAAACAACGACGGAATTCTTGATGTGCTCCCTTGGACTGCGATCATCAGTTCGGTCGCATTGATTCAAACTGTAAATCCAGATGGGACAAATGCGGACTTCGTCTATTCCACCAATCGAGTTGGACCAGATGGAACATCATCTCCAGCACAAGTTTGGCTCTGCGCTGACAGCAATACGTGGCGAATTGGATCTGCTGATACAACGGCAGGAACAGATTCCCCAGGCGTAGCAAATCCAACGTGCGGCAGTGGAGTTGCAATCCGACTTTCGGAGATCCGAATCGATCAGCCTGGAACAGACAATGATGAATATGTCGAAATTCAGGGACCAGCTGGATTCAATATGAATGGATTTTCGATCATCGT
>CAMBWI010000011.1 GCA_945871445.1 Singulisphaera sp. GP187
CATCAGCAGGTTCTGTCGAAGTTGCTTCATCGCTTGCACGAAGATCTGCCATACGCCGAACGAATCGATATGCACTTGGTCCACCATGTTCTCGAGCGATCGCTTCGAGAGCGCCAAGAGGCTCCGCCTCCATCAGATGAATGCATGCAATTTGCGCCTTTCGCCGCCCAGTTTGCGCATCTTTTGGATTGAGCGCGTCAAGATCCGCCAAGAGCGAGTCGCGATCAGTCGGTTGATCTGCAGCGCCCATCAAGCCAGCGCTGACAATCACAATTGTATCGGGATGCAACGCTATTGCGACGCGCAGTGCTTTGCGCACATCACTATTTCTGCCAGGAGTGATTTCATCAAGCAACCAACTCTTGAGCGTTTCGATTCCTTGCTGGCCAATGGTTGGGCCCGCTCTTCTCATCTGTAGATCTTGTGCAAGAAACGCTTCGCCTCCTTGAAAAGCGACGACCGCAAATTGTTGCTCTTCGCTCAAACGTGTAATCGAGTTGATCACTTCTTGTACGGCGGTTGGATATGCACCAATCATCGATCCCGATGCGTCGAGCAGATAGACGATGCGGTTGGCAGAAGTTTGGCGAAGGCCTGAGACAGTGACGATGCTGCGCGGGCTTGCCATTGGCCGCAAGGTCCGCTCGAGTGCGCCGATCAGAGAGTCGCGATTTTGTTCGGTAAATGCGAGTATTTCACGAGAGGCATCATGCGCCGCAGTCATCGCAATCGCCATGTTGGCGACATTTTCGCGGACTGGAATCGCCGCCGTGATTGGAGCAGATTGCACCGTCGGTGGTGAATGACTTGGTGCGGCTTCAAACGAAAATGTCGCACCATCTCCGAGTGCAGGATCCGATTGTTCACGCCAATCACGCATCACGAAGACGCCAACTGTCATGAGGAGTAAGACAAGACATCCGTGGACGACGGCAGAAAGAATCCACGGAATCAACCGCCGTGCGCGCATAACTTAATTCGGCTCTTTTCGTGGATTTTTATCGCCGCCCGCAGCTCCACCCTTAGACTTCTTCGGTGCTGCTCCCATCATTCCGTCGACGCTAAAAAAACCAGGGCCGACCAGCACGATGTTGAGTGCAAGGAGAAAGAGCGAGACTTGCGCGATGGCTTGCAAGCGGCTTGTTTCGGGAATTGTCCACCATCCGCTTTCCGCAACTGCTCCCCAACTTGTCATCCAAAATGCGCCTGACATAACTGTTGCAATGCCGAATGCGGAGATTCGAGTGAATGCTCCTGTCAAAATCAGAATTGATCCACCGAGTTCTGCCAACCCAACCAACCAGCTGGCGATTGCGGGATATGGAAAGCCTGCATGATCGGCAGTCAATGCAACTTTATAAAGACTTCGTGCAGATCGCGGCGGTGTCTTCGCCGTTGTTTGCGAATCTGTCGATTGCGCTGCGCCCGAAGATTTTGATCCAAATCCTGTCGATTGAATTCGCTGCCAATCCAATCCTTCTGCTGAAACTCCTATAGATAGAAGTTGATTCGCTTCGACGACCGAGAATTCGGTTGTGTTCATAATTTTATGCCATCCCGCGGGTAGGAAGATGGCGCAGAGCACCAATCTGATAACGAATGGAAGGAACTTGACTGCGCATGTGTTGCTGAATGCCATTGGGTATCATCGTACGAAGTCGTGCAAGCGGGCGTGGCGGAATTGGCAGACGCGCTGGATTTAGGTTCCAGTGGGGAAACCCGTGCAGGTTCGATTCCTGTCGCCCGTATTGTTCGCCGATACTCTTGACCATATGAGTAAATGGTCGTCCAATTCTTGGCGTTCTCGAACCGCAAGCCAACAGGCTGCGTGGCCAGATCAACAAATGGCGCAGCGAGTGATTGCAGAGATTAGCGATTTGCCGCCACTGGTCACAAGTGGAGAAGTTGCCGCGCTGAAGAGTCAATTGGCCGAGGCAGCACGAGGCGAGCGATTCGTTTTGCACGGCGGTGATTGTGCGGAGAGTTTCGCCGATTGTCGATCGTCGGCGATCACGAATCAATTAAAGATTCTTTTGCAAATGAGTTTGGTGTTGACGCACGCTTCACGAAAGAGAGTTGTTCGAATTGGTCGCTTTGCTGGTCAGTATGCAAAGCCACGGTCCGCTGATCTCGAAGTGCGTGACGGTGTTTCGTTGCCGTCATTTCGCGGAGATAATGTCAATTGTCCAGAATTTACTCTTGCTGCGCGCACGCCAAATCCGCAGTTGTTATTGCGCGGATATGAACGATCTGCGTTGACGCTCAATTTTATTCGCGCACTTGTCGATGGTGGATTCGCAGACCTGCATCATCCAGAACAGTGGAACTTGGACTGGGTTGTTCATTCGCCTCTGGCGGGGGAATACAAACGAATGGTCGATGCAATTGGCGAAGGACTTCGCTTTATGGAAACACTCGCTGGAGTTCGTGTCCATCAAATGCAACGCGTCGATTTCTTCACAAGTCACGAGTGTCTCTTGCTGGATCTGGAAGAAGCACAAACGAGAAATGTTCCTCGCCGCGAGGGATGGTGGAATCTTTCGACGCATTTTCCTTGGCTCGGTGCGCGCACAGGGCAAATTGATGGGGCGCATGTTGAATATCTCAGAGGTATCGAAAATCCAATCGGCATCAAAGTCAGTGGTGATCACACGCCTCGCGACTTGGTCAAACTTTGTGAGGCTCTGAATCCTCGCCGCGAAGAGGGGCGAATTACGCTTATTCATCGACTCGGTGCGCGCACTATTGCAGAGTCGCTGCCCAAGTTTATTGATGCAATTGCCTCAGCAAAGATTCCAGTGCTTTGGGTGTGCGATCCAATGCATGGAAATACTGACACCGTGATGGTGCAACCGAAATCCGGGCCTCCAGTATCTGTGAAGACTCGAAAGTTTGCGCACATTCTTGCGGAATTGGAACAAGCTTTCGAAGTTCATGCGTTGAAGGGTTCGATTCTTGGCGGCGTTCACTTCGAATTGACTGGTGAAAATGTGACGGAATGCACTGGTGGCGCAAGAGGGTTGGTCGATTCTGATTTGTCACGCGCATATCAATCGACGCTTGATCCTCGACTGAATTATGAGCAAGCGCTTGAAATGGCTCTCTTAGTTGCGCGGCGTATGTGACCAACAGTCATCCGAGCGAGTTTTCGATATTCTCATCCATCCCAATGTCCAAATCACCGCGACGCATCGTCATTACTGGAGTCGGCCCAATGTCGGGATTCGGCATTGGTATGGATCCGCTTTGGACGGGACTTTGTAGCGGTGCATCTTCCATTCGCCCGATTACCGCTTTTGATCCATCAGGATTTGTGACAACTGTTGCTGCGACGATTCTTCCAGAGCAACTTGATATCCGAAATATTGTTCCGAAAAATTATCGCAAGGCGACAAAGGTGATGGCTCGTGATATCGAAATCGCCGTCGCTGCTGCTGCTGCTGCAGTGACATCCGCTGGCTTGACGACACGCGGAACTGCCGAGGGTGTTGCACCGACGATCGCACCAGAGCGAGTTGGTTGCCATATTGGAGCGGGATTGATTCCAGCAGATTCTGATGAACTCGCAAGCGCGATGTTGAATTGCAGAGATGCCGATGGCGGATTCGATCCAGGCGAGTGGGGGCGCAGCGGAATGAATAATCTGACGCCGCTTTGGCTGCTGAAATATCTGCCAAACATGTTGGCGTGTCATGTGACGATCATCCACGATTGCCAAGGTCCTTCCAACACGCTGACATGTGCGGAAGCTTCTGGCTCACTTTCTATTGGCGAATCAATGCGTGTCATTCGACGCGGTGATTCTGATGCGTGCCTCTCTGGAGGTTGCGAGAGCAAGGTCAATTATATGGGACTCCTGCGCCAGACATTTGCAAATCGCTTGGCTGCAGTTCCTGTAGGCGCTGATGGCATCGCGGCAGTTCGTCCATTTGATCCAAGTGCAACTGGAACTGTTCTTGGCGAAGGTGGCGCAATCTTGATCACGGAAGGATTTGATAGTGCGCAAAGTCGTGGCGCAAAAGCCTTCGCAGAACTGGCAGGATTTGCTGCGAGCCAATGCGCTTGCGTTGATACGGTTGGAGTTGATCTTTCTGATGCTGCTCCAGACATTGCTGCGGCAATTGAAAATGCGCTGGACAATGCGAAAATGAACGCAAGCGAAATCGACGCAATCATTCCATTCGGCAGTGGAATTCCCAATGTTGATGCAGCCGAAGCGAAGGCGCTTCGATTGGTTTTTGGCGATCGTTTGCCGAAGATTCCTTTGATTACGCTTGCGCCGCAGATTGGGATTTGTGGCGCAGGATCGAGTGCGTTGGCGGCTTGCGTTGCAGCGCAGTGCATTCACGAACAAAAACTTCCTGCACGACTGACAACTTCTGGATCTGCTGCGCTCGGTGTCGATGCTGATGCGCGACCTTCGTGCAGTGCAACGATCCGAAGCGTGCTTGTCACAACAACTGGCATGGGTGGTCAGAGTGCAGCGATCATCCTTCGGAGACCAGTATGACAGCGCGAAACGATCGATCTCCAAGCGAACGAGTTGTCGTGAGTGGAATGGGTTGGGTCACGCCTCTTGGCCACGATCTTGAAACAGTTTGGTCTGCGCTGATGCGTAGCGCATCTGGTATGGCGCCGATCACTCGCTTTGACGCGCGAACATTTCCAACTTCATTCGCGGCGGAAGTGAAAAACTTCGATGTGAATCTGCTCTTGAAAGATCCCGCAGTTCATGCAAATGCTGGAATCAATTCACAGTTTGCACTTGGTGCTGCTTCGCAAGCGTGGCGTCAAGCGGCTCTTGATATTAAGCCTGCTCGCACGATGCGTCGCGTTGGGATGTATCTCGGCGCAGGCGAGGGCGTGATTGATACTCCCAATTATCTTGCCGCAAATCTGAAAGCATGGGATGCGCTGCAGGGAAAAACTGATGGAGCGAAGTGGGCGCAAATTGGCCTAAAAATTATGAATAACGCTCGAGAAATCGAGCAAGAGCCCAACATGCCCCTTGCGCACATTGCGCGAGAATTTGGCGCGCGCGGTCCTGCATACAACTGTTTGACTGCATGCGCTGCAAGCACGCAGGCAATTGGCGAAGCCGCAAGCATTCTTCGACATGGCGAAGCTGATGTGATGATCGCTGGCGGCGCTCACACCATGATTCATGTTCTTGGCGTGACAGGATTCAATCGTTTGACTGCTATGAGCACAAGCAAGGAAGATCCATCCAAAGCGAGTCGTCCGTTTGATCTCACGCGCGGTGGCTTTGTGATGGGCGAAGGTGCGGGCATGGTCATTCTTGAAACACTCGAGCATGCGTTGGCGCGTGGAGTGAAGCCTCTTGCAGAATTGATTGGATTTGGTTCGAGCGCAGATTCGTATCGCATCACAGACATCGAACCCACAGGTCGCGGCGCGGCAGCAGCAATGTTGCAAGCGCTTTCGCAAGCGGGAATCGATCCACGCGCGCGCGGCGCAGATGGACGTCCGTTGGTCGATTACATCTCTGCCCATGGAACTGGAACGAAGGAAAATGATTCGATCGAAACTCTTGCGGTGAAGCGTGTGTTCGGCGAACTTGCTCGTGAGATCCCGATGAGTTCGGTCAAGAGCATGTTGGGTCATTTGATTGCCGCGGCAGGTGCAGTCGAATTTATTACTTGTGTGATGGCGATTCACCGTGGAATGTTGCCGCCAACGATTAACTATTCCACTCCAGATCCTGAGTGCGATTTGGATTATGTCGCCAACACTCCTCGCGCAGCGCGCGTTCGCACGTGTCTCTCTAATTCGTTCGGCTTCGGTGGTCAGAACGACACGGTGTGTGTGACGGCATTCGATGAGTGAGCAGATGATTGAGCAGGGGAGCAAGCAGGGGAAGTCATCGCTACTTCGCCGCGCAATTCGCGTCGCTTTGTGGATCGTCGTATCGATCGCAATACTTTGTGGTGTTGGATTCTTTTTATCCACACGCACTCCAAGTGCTTGGACCGATCCGCAATCGCTCGCAACCGATCCTGAAAGTGATCGACGCGGACGGGAATTAGAGCAGAACCTCGCTTCTGCAATCGCAAGAATTCGACCTGCTGGAGAACCGTGGGCAATTCGCATTCACGACATCGACATCAATTCGTGGATCGCTCGCAGACTTCCAGAGTGGACAGAGCATGATCCAACGTTGGCGTGGCCTATCGACGGTGCAGCAGCTCAAGTGCACACTGAAGATCAGATGGTGACGATCAGCATCGCAATGAAGAATCGAATTTGGAGTGGTTCATTTGCCGCAGCGGTCGAGAGAGGGGGAATCCGACTTGTTCCTGGGTGGGGGGCAATTGGTTTGCTTCCAGTTCCTGATGGAGCGCATTTGGTGACCCAATTGCTCGAGGGTGATGGGGCGATAATGCTGTTTCTTCCGAAGGTTTTTAAGTTGGGAGATGGGCGACAGATCGAAGTGCTACAGATCGATTTTGTGCCTGGGGCGGTCGAAATCGAATTCGTCACACGCTGATTCACTCGTCGTTCTCTCGCTAGGATGTTGCCCCACGCATAGTGCGTTTTTACCAATGCCAAAACTGACTATTAACGGCGTCCTACTTGATTTTGAAAAGGGTCAATCGATCATCGATGTTGCGTTGAAGAACGAGATCGAGATTCCGCATTATTGCTATCACCCAGGATTGTCGGTGCCGGCGAACTGCCGAATCTGCCTTGCGGAAATTTGGCAGCCCAATGCAAAGACCGGACAACTTGAGGCGATTCCAAAGTTGATGCCAACATGTCACACGCCAGCTGGCGAAGGCATGATCGTTTATACCGATAGTCCCAAGGCGATCACAAATCAGAAGGCTGTGATGGAGTATCTGCTCATCAATCATCCAGTCGATTGCGCGGTCTGCGATCAGGCAGGCGAATGCCATCTGCAGGATTACTCATATCAATATGGTCGGAGTCAATCACGATTTGAAGAAGACAAGATCAAGAATCCCAAGAAGGATATTGGCGAACATGTCCTTCTGTATAGCGACCGATGCATCATGTGCACACGCTGTGTGCGATTCACCAAGGAAGTCACTCAGACTCACGAATTGATGATCGAGGGACGAGGCGGCACCGAAATGATCGATGTTTTCCCTGGAATACCGCTTAAGAATGAGCTTTCAGGAAATGTCGTCGATCTCTGCCCCGTTGGTGCGCTCTTGGACAAAGATTTTCTCTTTCAACAGCGCGTGTGGTTTCTGAAGAAGACACCTTCGATTGATGGCATCACCGCAAGTGGCGACAATATTTCCATCGAGCACAACGAAGGCGTTGTCTATCGATTGAAGCCTCGAGAGAATTTAGAGGTGAATCAATGGTGGATCACGGATGAAGTTCGATATGGATGGAAATTTGTTCATAGCGAAAATCGTATGACGATGCCAGCTGTACGCGGAGTCGCTGAATTTGATCGCGCTGATCCTCAGAGTGCATGGGACACGGCGATGGATCGTGCAGTGGATGTCTTGCAGACTGGCTCTCGAAATGGTCGCATCGCTTTGTTGGTCAGCCCGATGCTTTCCTGCGAAGATGCATTCTTGCTTGGACGAACCGTGCTCGCAATCGATCCGTCCGCAGTGCTGGGCGTTGGTCCAGTTCCAAAGTCTGGAGAGGATCGCACGCTTGTTGGCGGTTATACGATTCACTCCGAAAAAGCGCCAAATGCACGAGGTGTTCGACGCGTTCTTGCCGCACTTGCTGCTGCCGAACCCGCGCGACGCATCGCAGCTGGAATTCCTGCGGTTTGCGATGCAAGCGAATTTCTTGCTGCGCTGACAACCGCTGGTGCTGGTGTCGCATTGATCTCCGGAAACTATCCAAGCGACTGGGCTACGGAGCCAATGGTTCGCGCACTTTCAACTCGAAGATTCATTCTGCTCGACACGCTTGCGAATCGTCTCGCATCGTCTGCGGAAGTTTTCTTGCCTGTGGCGACTTGGATTGAAAAAGCAGGTTGCTTCGAAAATGCAAAGGGTCGACTTCAATCTTTCGAGCGCGCCATTCAGCCTGTTGATTACGCCAAGTGTGAAGGTCAGATTGCCCTCGATCTTGCCATGCGCCTCTCGGGTGGAAAGACGAAGATCTATGACGCCGATCAAGTGCGACGCGAAATGTCTTTGCTGACAGGATTGGCGATGTTCGCTAATCAGGTTCATCATCCGCCCGCCGCATTTGTGCGTCAGAGCGACATGGTGACGATTGACCTTTGATTGATCGTCATCTGTCGAAACAAAGAACTCATGCCAATTCATAAAGTCAAGAGTGCAGTTCACTCTGCGGGTGAAGTGTGGTCGCTTTCATGGCCGACGGTCATCACGATGACCAGTTACACACTGATGCAATTCATTGACAGCATTATGGTTGCTCAATTGGGATCGCTTGAACTTGCAGCGCAAGGCAACGGTGGCGTTTGGTCGTGGACGATCATCGCATTTCTTGTTGGCGCAATCAGCCTCGTGAATACATTCGTCTCGCAGAGTGTTGGCGCTGGAGAACCGACCAAAGCTGCGAGATATGCATGGTCGGGCATCTGGCTTGCGATGTTGTCATGGATTGTCATTCTTCTTCCAGCTGGTTTTCTACTGATGCCAATTTGTTTTTCGTGGATGCATCACGAACCACGTCTTGAATTGCTTGAGACTCAATATGCGCAATTGATGATGGCGGGTGGTTGTTTCACTCTCGTTGGCAAGGCGATGAGCAACTATTTCTTTGGTATCTCTCGGCCAAAGATCGTGACCCTCGCAGCGATTATTGGAAATGTATTCAATATCGTGATGAATTATGCGTTGATTTATGGCGATGTTGGGTTGCCAGAATTTGGATTGCCGGGCATTCCATTGTTCGCACCAATGGGCGTGGTCGGTGCGGGCATCGCAACTGTGATGGGTGTCGCGGTGGAATGTCTTCTGCCTCTGGCGATTTTTCTCGGACCGAAAATGGCGGGCGAATTTCATACGCGCACCTCATGGAGACCTGACTTTGGGGCGATTTCCGATTTGATTCGCGTCGGATGGCCCGCGAGTATTCAATTTGGAAACGAAATGTTTTGTTGGTCCGTCTTCATGACAATCTTGGTTGGCAAATTTGGAACGGATCATTTGGCGGCGGGATGGATCGTCTTGAGATATATGCATCTTTCATTTATGCCCGCAGTGGGATTCAGCATCGCAACCACAACGCTCGTTGGTCGATCGATCGGCGCAAATCAACCCGAACTCGCGGAGCGATATGCACGCACTGCACTTTGGATGAGCGTTCTCTATATGGCAACGTGGGGAATTTTGATGATGATCTTCCGCGAGCCGATGGTGCGACTCTTTACAATTGCTTCAGTCAATGATGGCGAATCCGCACAGCGTGTTGTGGAACTTGGAAGTCAGATCATGATTTGCGCTGCGATCTTTCAGGCATTCGATGCAGTTGGAATTGTCTATACGGGAGCGCTTCGTGGAGCTGGCGACACATTCTGGCCGGGGGTGATCACAATCTCTCTGAGTTGGTCATTGATCGTTGGTGGGGGAGTATGGATTGCGTACGCATATCCGCAACTTGGATCGGTTGGACCGTGGATCGGATCGACGGTGTACATCATTGTTCTTGGCGTAGCGATGGTATGGCGCTTCGAGAGGGGCCCTTGGCGGACTCATCGACTCGTTTTGCACGCTTCAAAGGGGTGATTCGATCGATTTGAGAAAGAAGGGCTGTTGGATGTATGCTTCCCCATCCACCAGAAAATGCTCGGCGCAGATTTTGGTTTTTCGCACGTGTTTTGAAGTGTAAAGTTTTCACAACTTTTATCCCAGAGGTTTTTTACGAATGAACAACGCAACGATCAACCATGATAATCCAGCAAATCCAGCGGCAGCCAAGCCATATGTCGACCTTGCAGTCCACCACGCAGTAGAAGGTCGCCGCGAGGAAGCGGTGCATTCTTATCGCAAGGCGCTCGAGTCGGATCGTTCGGTCGCAACACTCTTTGCTTTGGCAAAGTTGCTTGACCGTATTGGAGATGATCAAGAAGCAATCGATTTGTACGAGGAGATTTGCTATCTCCCAATGCCGCCAGTGAATGCGTTGATCAATCTCGCCGTGCTCTATGAGGACATGGGAGAACTCCAACGCGCAGAGCGTTGCTTGCGCAGTGTGCTGTCTTTGTATCCAAACCACGCTCACGCACGAATGTATTTGAAGGATGTTTGCGCTGTGAAGACGATGACATATGACGCGAATGCTGAACAGCAAGCAGCGCGGCGCAATGCAATTCTCGACACGCCGATCACCGACTTCGAACTTTCAGCCCGCGCGCGCAACTGCTTGAAGAAGGTGGAAATTCGCACGCTTGGAGATCTCTTGCGTGTCACCGAAGCAGAGTTGATGGCATTTAAGAACTTCGGCGAAACCAGCATCAACGAGATCAAGTCGATGCTCAATTCTCGTGGTCTGCGCTTGGGTCAAGGCCTTGAAGGTGGATTCGAAGAGTCATACCGCCGTGAATTTTTGGATCAGTTGCGATTGCAGGTCGCTCCAGAATTGTTGGATCAACCAATTAGCTCGCTCGAATTGACGATCCGCGCAAAGAAGGCTGTTCAATTGCTCGAAGTGCGAACGCTTGGCGAACTTGCATGTCGCACCGAAGCGGAATTGATGGGCATGAAGAACTTCGGTTTGACAAGCCTCGACGAAATCAAGGCTCAACTTGCAACACACGGACTTTCGCTTCGCGTGCTGGAATGAGTGCGATTCGATTTTTTTAAGATTAAAGGATTTAGCCCCTGCAAGTGCGGGGGTTTTTCTTTGGGATTGTTCTCTGGGATGCACGCGCCAATGTATGCAAGATGCTTGTTGCAAAACCTGCGGAGTTTGTTTCGAAGCTGCTCACTTCGCTTTTTAGATTCGATCAATCTTTGTGATGGATGACTCGGCCAGTGGATGAGATCGAGTCAGAGTGCGAAGTTGCACCCAACTCTGGACGACCATCATCTCTGACATCGCCGCGAAGAGTCTCGATTGCATGTGGAAGAATGTCTGCAATCGCTTCGAACATCTCGCTACAACCTCTTGGAGAACCTGGAAGAGTGATGATCAGAGTTTGGTGAATTGTTGCAGCAATTCCACGTGAGAGAAAAGTCCGCGGCGTCTTCTGCAAGCATCGCAACCGCGAAAGATCCATCAAACCAGCATGCTCGCGGTGCATCACAGTGCGCAGTGCTTCGGGAGTGATATCTCGTGGTGCCAGTCCAGTGCCACCTGTACTCAGTATGAGGTCAACTGAATGTGCAGGCTGTGACCAATTGACAAAAAACTTTGAGAGCGCCGCCACATCGTCAGCCAAACATTCCTTGTGAACAATTTCAGCTCGCAGGTGTTTGATTGCAAGTAATGCCAGCGTTGGTCCTGATGTGTCGACCGCATCGCCACGCGAACAGCGATCACTGACAGTCAAGATGACGGCACGGATTGCGCCAGTCATACGCGTACTCGCTTTCGTGTGGCTTTGAAAGCGGCATCTGCGCGAAAATATCCGCTGCGTCCGCCTTCTTTTTCAAGCATGCGCATTCCTTCGATGGTCATCGAACGATCAATTGATTTGCCCATATCAATGACTGTCAACGCTGCGACGGCAACAGCGAGTAACGCTTCCATTTCGACGCCAGTCTTTGCTGTCACTTTCGCTTCTGCCCAGACATAGACATGATTGCGACGAAGTTCGACGCGTACATTGATCGAATCAAGTGGTAACGAATGGCAGAGTGGGATGAGTTCGTCTGTGCGCTTCGCAGCTTGAATGCCAGCAAGTCGTGCTACATCAAGCACATTGCCTTTTGCGAGCGAATTCTGCGCGATGCGCTTGGCAAGTTCTGCGGAAATATTCACACGCGCTTCTGCAACTGCGCGACGCGCTGTGACTTCCTTCGCACCAATATCAACCATTGCGGATCGACCCTTCGTGTCGACATGCGTCAAGCGCGCTGTGACCTTGCTAGTCTTGGTATTTTTTTTCGAGGTGGGTTTCTTCTTTGCCATTGCGTGTCCAATCTATGTCAGTCTTTCGAGAACCTTTCAATCGGCCCAAGCATAAAAGTCTTGAAGACCATTGATCTTTCCTTTGGGGGCAATTTCAACAAAACCCACGCTACTCGCGGCAGTCGCAACATCGCCAGAACCTTTTCCAGAAACCAAATGCAACTCGCTGCAACCATCTGCACCAAGATGTTCGTCGACAAGTCGAAACCACCACATTTCCAGCGTAGTTGGATCGTCACTGAATAGAACTCGTTTGGCAGGTGCAAGTGCCTGTTTTGATAATCCTGCAATTGTGCCCAGCATTGGAATAGCCAATCTCCGCGCGGTTGTCATCACGGAAATTGGATTTCCTGGGAGACCAAGTATGAGGCAATGTGCGTTTGTTGCGGAAGCAGGTCGTATCGCCGCCATCATCGGTCGACCAGGTCGCTGAGGAAGTTTGTGGAAAATAGTTTGTGCGCCAAGCTGCGACAGAACTTGAGGAACAAAGTCGCGGTGTCCCATAGACACGCCACCAGTCAATATCACGGCATCTGCAGAGTTCATCGCTTGCAGCATCGTATTTGCAAGGGAATCTGCATCATCAATCGCATGAGCACAAGAAATTATTTCAATCCAAGTACGAGTGCCGAAGAGTGCCTTCAGCACAGGTCCATTGCTGTCACGAACTTGCCAAGGTTGCGGATTGCCATCGATGGCGACAAGTTCGTCGCCGGTGATCACGATTGCAATGCGCACTCGCCGATACACCTGGACTTGCGAAACTCCAAATGAAGCAAGAGCGCCGATTGTTGCTGCAGAAATCAAATGCCCAGCAGGGGCAATTTCTGCGCCAGCCTTTGCGTTTTCACCTTGTCGGCGAATGTTTGCGCCATGCTTGATCGAAGCGGGATCAATCTTCAAGCGCACACGATCACCACTGCGAGAGACATCTTCAGAACGAACAACAGCATCCGATCCAAGTGGAATCGGCGCACCAGTCACAATACGAGCGGCATGGGCGATCGGCATTGCGATAGGAGCGTGACCGATTCGCGCTTCATACTGCTGATGTGTGGATGTTGTTGCGACAGCTAATCCAATTTCGCTCGCCATTTCAGTTGCGTCAGAAACTTGTATTGCAAATCCATCCATCGAACTCAAATCGAGCGCAGGACTATCGCGGTCAGCAAGAAGTGTTTTCGCAAGCACGCGTCCGCACGAGTTTGCAAGTGCGACTGTTTCCGTTGGTACAGAAATGACGCGTGCGCAGACGGCATCAATTGCTGTTTGTGGCGATGAAATCTCTGAAAGAAATGAATTGTGAGTCTGCGTTGTCATTGAGAGTGAGAGTGTTTCATTTGGAGGAAAAGATTGAGCGCAAATGCGCGGATTGATGATACGCATCGCATCAAACAGTTTTTTGTAGAAAGCCTTATGAGATGCCACGCTGTTACACTTTAAAAGTGATTGTTCGTGTACATATTTTCGGAGAACTTGCGCGAGAATTATCATGCAAGGCGATCACTGTTGATGTGATGTCTCCTGCGAAAGTTCGAGATGTCAATCTTGCGTTGGCGGTAAAGCATCCTATGAAAGCACAGTTCTTCCAAACTGCAAGGCTTGCGGTCAATCACGCATTTTCTTCGCCAGATACGCCAGTCCAGTCAAGCGACGAAGTTGCACTCATCGAACTTGTGGGTGGTGGATGACAATCACGATTCGAATTGTCGATGGTCCGCTGCAAGACGCAATCAGTTGTTGTGGACCGAATGCTCTCATCGAAGCCACGACAGCAATTGGCGCAACAATCACTTTTGAAGGAATCGTTCGTGCGTTTGAAGGCGAACGACAAATTCGTGCTCTCGATTATGAAGCGTACGAGCCAATGGCATCACAAACACTTGCTGGATTGGCGCAAGACATTCTTGATAAGCATGGATTGAATTCGATCTTGATTGAACATAGCCGAGGTCAAGTGCCTGTTGGCGGTCGATCATTTCGATTCGTTGTCCAGTCGGCTCATCGCAAGGAAGCGCTTGCTGCGACTGAAGATTTCATTAATCGAATGAAATGTGATGTCCCGATTTGGAAATCGCCCATCTATGCATGATTGTCTCGGTTAGGATTATCACGATGCAAACGACGCATTCGAAATTGCCACTGCTTCCTTCGAAGGCAACCGCGTCTACGCAGGCGAAAAGTGTCGAGATGCAAGTCACTCGATTCTCCGCTGCAGGACAACAGCAAATGGCAGATCGTTTGGCAATCGAGGAACCGCTTGAAATCCGAGTGGAATTTTTCGACGGGGATGCAGAAAAAACCAAAAGTGTTTCGATCACGATGCGCACGCCTGGTCACGATGAAGAATTGGCGGCAGGTTTTTTATTCACAGAAGGAATCTTGCGATCCCCAGCCGATGTCATTCAAATCGTTGGATGCGGACCAAATTCGGGTGCTGGACATTCGCAGAACACAGTAAAAATTCGATTGGCCCCGCACGCCACGGTGCACTGGCCAAAGTTAGAACGGCATTTCTATTCCACATCAAGCTGCGGCGTATGCGGTAAAGCATCTCTCGATGCGCTTGAAGTTCCAGGACTGCGACCAATTGCCCGCGATGGATTTCAAATTGACCCAAGTGAAATTTCTTTCCTGCAGGCGAAGGTCCGTGCACATCAATCGGTTTTCGATCAAACGGGCGGACTTCATGGTGCCGCACTCTTCACTGCTCGCGGCGAGCTGCTTGAAGTCCGTGAAGATGTTGGCAGGCATAACGCTGTCGACAAACTTCTTGGAGCTCAATTCCTTGCTGGAAAAACCCCGCTCTCCAATCATCTTCTTTTCTTGAGTGGCCGAGCGAGTTTCGAACTTGTCCAAAAAGCGCTCGTTGCAGGAGTCCCGATGATTGTTGCAGTAGGCGCGCCATCAAGTCTCGCAGTGGAACTTGCAAAGCGATTCAACATCACGCTTATTGGATTTGTCCGCGATGGGCGATTCAATGTGTATCACGGGGATTGGCGATTGATATCGACATCGAATGTTGCGCCACAAATGACGCAGAATGATTTTTCGCAATGACCGACGAGCGTAATCCAGAATATGTAAGTCCCGAAGTGCTCGATGCAAATCTTCGCATTGGTAAACCTTCAGAATCCGCCGGTGGAGCTACCGCCGTCAAAGTCGGATTGACGACCTCGGTCAAGCAAATGGGAGTTGCTCGTGCGGTTTCTGCGCTTCTTGATGTCAATCAACAGACAGGATTTGATTGCCCAGGATGCGCGTGGCCCGACCCTGAAAATCACAGGTCGATCGCTGAGTTCTGTGAGAACGGTGCGAAGGCAATCGCAGAAGAAGGCACGTTAAAACGAGTGACGGCAGAATTTTTTGCAACACGCTCCATCAACGAACTCTCGAGGGAGTCTGATCATTGGCTCAGTCAGCAAGGTCGATTGACCCAGCCGATGTATTTACCCAAGAGTGCAACGCACTATCAGCCAATTTCTTGGGGTGAAGCGTTTGAAAAAATAGGTCATAAGTTGAAAGCCCTTGCAAGCCCCAACGAAGCAGTTTTCTATACCTCTGGGCGAACAAGTAACGAAGCTGCATTCTTGTACCAACTTTTCGTTCGTCTCTTTGGTACGAATAATCTTCCTGACTGCTCGAATATGTGTCACGAGTCAAGCGGACTTGCAATGACTCACACCATCGGAACTGGAAAGGGGACTGTTTCGCTGAAGGACTTTGACTTTGCAGATTGCATTGTGGTGATTGGTCAAAATCCAGGTACGAATCATCCGCGAATGTTGCGCACATTGCAGACCGCTGCTCGTCGAGGTTGCAAGATCATTAGTATCAATCCTCTTTCGGAGACAGGCTTGAAGCGTTTTGGGCATCCGCAAGAAATCAGCGGTCTCTTTGGTCGTGGCACGCAACTGGCAACACATCATCTGCCAGTGAAAATTAATGGAGATGTCGCACTGTTGCAAGGAATTCAGAAGGCGATACTGGAAGATCCTGCGCCACGTATTGATACAGATTTCATTGCGCAATTCACCGATGGCTTTGATGCGTTTCGCGCCAATCTGCGGGATGTGCAGTGGGATAAAATCGTCAATGGCTCTGGAATCTCCGAGCAAGACATTCGCGAAGTCGCGCACGTTATCGCAGGAAGCAAGGCTTTGATTTGTTGTTGGGCAATGGGGTTGACCCAGCATCAAAATGCTGTCTCCAACATTCAAGAGGTCGTCAATCTGCTTCTGCTCGGTGGGCATTTCGGTCGACCTGGTGCTGGCGCATGTCCAGTGCGGGGGCATAGCAATGTGCAAGGTGATCGCACGATGGGAATTTGGGAACGACCTTCGAATGAATTTTTGCGGCGTCTTGGCGAGGAGTTCCATTTCACTCCGCCTCACGCGCACGGTTACAGCACTGTCGAAGCAATCGAAGCGATGCACGCAGGCAAAGTTAAAATCTTTTTCGCACTGGGCGGGAACTTTCTTTCTGCTGCACCAGACACTGCATTTACCGCTCATGGCTTGAATCGGTGCGAGATGACTGTGCAGGTTTCCACCAAGTTGAATCGTTCGCACTTGATCACGGGCGATGAAGCGTTCATCTTGCCGTGTCTTGGTCGAACGGAACTTGATTTACAAGCAAATGTGGCGCAATTTGTCTCCGTTGAAGATTCAATGGGAATGGTTCATTCATCGCAAGGACGATTGGATCCAGCTTCTACAGATTTAATGAGCGAGCCCGCCATCGTGGTTGCGCTGGCTCAAGCAACGATGGGCGCAACTTTGGGCGTTGAATGGAGTGAATTTGTTCTCAACTATGACTCGATTCGCGATCGAATCGCCGCAGTCATTCCCGGATTTGAAAATCTGAATTCGCGCATCAGGCAGTCAAACGGATTTGAGTTGCCCAATGCCGTGCGCGACCTGAGAGAATTTCGCACTGCGAGTAGGAAGGCTCTCTTTACCGTGCATCCAATCCCTCAGTTGAATGTTGAAGCAGGACAGTTTGTCATGACCACCATTCGTTCCCACGATCAATACAACACAACAATCTATGGTCTAGAGGATCGATATCGCGGCATTCACAATGGCCGGCGTGTCGTCTTGATGAATACCGAAGATATGGCAGCGCAAGAGCTATCAGCAGGGGATGCTGTGGATATTGTCAGTCATCATCTCGGGAAAGATCGTCGTGCGAAAAACTTTCGTGTGGTTGCATACGAAATTCCACGCGGATGCCTCGCAACATATTTCCCAGAAGCTAATGTCCTCGTTCCGATCGATAGCGTTGCCAAGATAAGCCACACTCCAACTTCGAAATCGATCATTGTTTCCTTAGAGAAAGTCACTCGTGCTCTCTGAATTGAATGGTTTGATTCTGACGGGTGGGAAGAGTTTGCGCATGGGGCAAGATAAAGCGCAAATTTCATATTCGTCGAAACCACAGTGGCAAGAAATTGCAAATCTTCTACGGCCACTTTGCAGCAAAGTCTATTGGTCATGCACGCCAGAACAGAAATCGCAGTGGCAACTTGGCCAGTTCGGTTTGGTCGATGTTGTCTTGGGGCACGGGCCTGCAAGTGGATTGCACGCAGCATTCACTTTGCCAGAAAGATGTGCGTGGCTCGTTGTCGGTTGCGATTATCCACTCCTTCGGTCTGCAGATTTGCAATCTTTAGTGGCAGCACGCGAATTAGGAATTGATGCCATTACATTTTTCAATAATCAAGAGAATGAAATTGAACCAATGATCGCACTCTGGGAACCGTCTTCACAGCGCAATTTTCTGGAAGCATTTGCCAGCGGTGATGACAGTCCAAGGCGCATTTTGCGAGCGAGCAAACTGAAAGTGATAATGCCCCGCGAAAACGAGATCCTTATAAGCCGAAACGCAATGTGAAAACACGCAGCGATTGCGCTGGGGCACTTCTTGTGTCACCCTCCAACAGCAGACATCGGGCGTTGTGGTTGCACAAATGTGGGGGCGGAAATGTTGTGCCCAGCAAGTTTCGTCCAAGTCACATCGATCAGAAAATCCGCAATCTCATTATCGCTTGCACCACCACGCAAAAGATGCATCACGCTCCACTCCTTCGTACTAAAAAGGCATGGGCGCACATTTCCATCAGCAGTCAATCGCAATCTGCTGCATTGACCGCAAAATGGCTCGCTGACTGGCGCAATAAAACCAATGTGTCCAGGGCTTCCATCTGTAAAGCGATAGGTTCGAGCAGTGCTATGTGGATCATCTGTGTTGGTGGGCGTAAGCGGAAAGATCGCTTCGATTGCTTCTCGCGTTTCTCTCGCCGAAACAACTTTCGTAGCGTCCCACGCGTGGGCAGAATCAAGCGGCATATATTCGATGAAGCGCATCTCCAGTCCGAATCGGCGCGCAAGTCCAGTAAGCTGAACAGCCTCATCATCGTTGACGTCACGAACCAATACGGCATTCAACTTCAGAGGCGTCAATCCTTCTGCGATACACATTTCAATGCCACTCAACACATCGTCGGGTGTGGTTGTTGAACGAGTCACTTTCGAAAAACGATCACTGCGCACAGAATCAATACTGATGGTGATGCGATCCAGACCTGCGCGTTTCCAGCGCGCGAGTTTTTCGCGAGTGAGCAATGAACCATTGGTGATCATCGCAATCTCAATGTCAGGCGTTTGACGGATGCCAGCAATAATTTCTTCAAGCTTTGGATGCAGCGTGGGCTCGCCACCAGTTATGCGAATCTTTCGAACTCCAAGCGATCCTGCCACTTTGGCAAGTCGCGCGATTTCCTCTGGGGAAAGCAATGCTTCTGGCGGCTGAAATTGCACATCAGGTTCCATGCAATACACACAGCGAAAATTGCAACGGTCTGTGATGCTGATGCGCAAATCCAAGATGGTTCTTCCATGCGAGTCCATCATTCGCCTCGCTGCTCGGATTGCTTCTGGAGCGCACGGTAGCGGCTCAATTGCAGAATTCGTTCGCACACGCAATGTGTTTTGAGTGTCAATCGCACTCGCCTTGAACAGCTTGAGTGGGAGAGGAGTGCGTGGTGATGAAATGCGGAGCATTACTGAAAGAATCCTATCACGCGTGAGCCCTTTTCATAGATACAAGATCCTTTGCATCACCGTACATTTGTTGTTCATGACAGGATTTGAAATGTTCTTTCTTGTTTCGTTGATTTGCTTGATGGCTGCGCTTTATGCCAGCGTTGGTCATGGTGGCGCATCGGGATATCTCGCAATAATGGCTCTGTTTGGAATGAGCGCAGCGTTGATGCGACCTTCTGCTTTGACCTTGAATGTTCTTGTTGCCTCGATTGCCACAATCATGTTCGTCCGAGCAGGTTTTTTTCGTTGGCAATTGTTATGGCCATTTCTGATCACTTCAATTCCATGCGCATTTCTCGCTGGCGCATATTCGATCTCCGAGCCGACATTCAAACGACTGATAGCTGCGACATTGATTATCGCCGCTGCTCGAATGTTTCTTTCGCAACGCGAAGCCGTCATTCGACCGCTCCCAATATCGCTCGCAGCAGTCATAGGCGGATTGATCGGCATCCTCTCTGGATTGGTTGGAATCGGCGGAGGGATTTTGCTTACACCACTGATGATTCTGTGCAGATGGGCGACGCCACGCGAGGCAGCTGCGGTTTCTGCGCCATTTATTTTGCTCAATTCGCTTGCGGGACTTGGAGGCCTTCTCTCTATAGGTCTTGTGGTGGAGACTTGGCTCTGGTGGGCATCCGCTGGCGCCGTCATCGGCGGATTGATTGGTTCTCGCTGGAGTATCCGCAGTGGATCACAGTTGTGGCTTCGCAGAGCGCTTGGAGTCGTGCTGCTCGTTGCCGCATTCAAGTTTGTTGTCACGTCATAAATTTGCGTCGCACCAACTGTTCACACGCAATTCTGCAATTCATCGTTGATCGACGCGCAGAATCCCTGTGGTCAAGATGCGTGCGCGAAGTCCGCCACAACCATTGAGAAAATCCTCTGCACCAGGACCAAAGGCTTCGTTCATCCATAGGCAGGGGCTGCACTCTGCGACACCTTCAAAGCGAATTCCTTGCACTTCAAATTGCGCGCCAACAAGTCGGTTTAAATCAATTCCGTTGGTGATGACATTGCGCCGAAGCACCCCAGCAGACTTGCCAACAACTTTGAAATGTTTGCAAAGATCTTGGAAGACCTCGTTTGCAAAGAATGTGACTTGTCCTTGATAATTTTTCTTGTATCCAAAGAAGCGATCTCCGCGCAGTCCTTCGCCTGCAACGCATTCCACCTCATCTACCGAGTTTGTCGGATGAGTCCCCGCCAATTTCCCATGATGCCCAAAAAAATTATGCCCTGGCGAAACATAGATTTCGCGCACTTGAATGGTGGTTGAGCATTCACCTTGGTTCTGTGTGGCAGCTTTCATAATGGGCATAGAAGAACATCGCTTCGTCTTCCGAGGTTGATTTCGTACAAGTCAGCGTATCAGCGGATGGATCATTAGCGATGTGCCCTGCGGGTCTCAATCCTTGAATTGCCAAACACCCACAATTTGCACGAAAAACAGGCAAAGTGTCGATCATAAGAAGCCGTCAATTCGCGCATAGTTCTGGTTTTTTGTTTGGTCAATTTTATGAAGCTCTTTACGAACAATTATCGCGCACTTCGTTCAAGCACACTACTTGCAACTGCAACGACATTGCTTTTTGTCGCCTCATGCGCAAACGAACCAACTGCAGTTCCATCAAGTCGACCTTCTCAGATTCCAGCATCAACTACGCAACTCGCTCCAGAAAGTCCTGTGACTGAAAATCCAATTCCAAATTCCACGACGACCATCGTTACAGATCTGCCCATGAAGGCGAAACCGATTCCACCAAAACCGCTTCCCTCACCGCCGAAAACAGAACCCGAAGTTGCAATTCGAATTGAAACACTTCCGCTCAATCAAGTGGTCATCATCAATCACGCTGCGGGTCGATTGCAAATATCTTCCGAGCACTCATCGGCGGATGATCAAGAGTGGACAGCAAGCACGCCAATCGAGATTCGTATTCAAGGCGAAGGTTGGCGTGTGACTTCGGCAAAAAAAACTGGAACACCTTCTCAGACGCACGAATATTCCGCTGGCGAATTAAATATTCAGTCTCTCAATGGCGACAAGCGTCCGATTCAGTGGAATAAAAAGGAATGGCCAGGAAAACTGCGTGTTGTGCGGACTTTAAGCAATATTGACTTGGTGATGGATGTCAAGATGGACTCTTACCTTCCCGGAGTTATCGCGAAAGAACTCTATCCCTCTTGGTGCGAAGATGCCTATCGCGCACAAGCGATCGCCGCCCGCAGTTACGCCGTTGTCGAAGAATCGCGCTGGGAAGGTCGCCGTCACTATGACATGGTCGCGGGTCAGCAAAGTCAGGCATGGATCGGCGCGACAAAAAATACAAAAGCTCTTGACGCAGTTCGTGATACGCGTGGTCAAGTGCTTGTGCACGATGGTGTGGTGGTTCCTGCGTATTACTCAAGTGCATGCGGTGGTCGACCTGCCAATGCACTCGGCGTGCTGACCGACAATCCATTTCACAACATCGTTTGTGTCTCAACTGGCAATAATTCTAAAAAGCGCACTTCATGTTGCGAAACAACATCAGTTGCGACATGGAAAGCATTCATTGCACTGACGAAGATTCAGTCTCGTCTGCAAGCGTGGGGAAGTGCAAATAGCCGCGCTGATTTCGCAGCGCTTCAACTTCCAACTGCCATCGAAGTCGCAGATAAAAATTCAGCAGGCCGTCCAACGCAATTTCGCATTCAAACTCGCAAGGGTGGCTCGATCATGATCGATTCAGAAGATTTCCGTCGAGCAATCAATGCAGCTGGCGATCCCAAGTCCAGCATGCGCTCCAGCGATTGTTCAATTCGTATTGCCGGTGCAAATGCAGAGTTTTCGGGGCGCGGATTTGGTCATGGCGTTGGACTTTGCCAACATGGCGCGCAGGAAATGGGTCGCAAGGGCGAAAGTTTTAAACAGATTCTTGCTCGTTACTATCCTCAAACAATGATCGTGCAGGCTTGGAAATAATCTGTGTTTACGGGACTCGTTCAATCCGTCGGAACAATCGCTCATCACACCACAACAGCAAGTGGTATGCATATGGTCATTCAATGCGGCGAGATGGCGTCGCTTTTGCGCCGAGGTGATTCCGTCAGCGTTCACGGCGTTTGCTTGACTGTAGTTGGAATTCGCTCTGGACAATTCGATGTCGATGTCATTCCTCAAACGCTTTCGATGACGACGCTTGGCGGATTGTCGGACGGCGATTCAGTCAATCTTGAACCCGCACTGCGTATGGGTGATCCGATGGGGGGTCACATCGTGCAGGGGCATGTCGATTCGATCGGTGAAGTTTCTCTTGTAGATCGCACGGATGGGCAGTGGCACATTCGAGTGAAGTCACAGCGTAATGATTGTGATTCGCTGGCACTCATCACTGCGCAAGGATCGATCACATTGAATGGTGTTTCGCTGACGATTGCACATTGCACTGCAGAATGGTTCGAAGTCGCGCTGATTCCAGAGACTCTCGCTCGTACAACTCTTGGTCAAGCAGTGATCGGCGATCGCATGAATATCGAAATCGATTCTGTTGCGCGAATGATTGATCAAGCTGTTCGTCGACACCTTGACGCACGATAGTCCGCTCGGCGGCAGCGCCAGTCAAACCCCCGTCCAACTTGCGCAAAGCAATGTCAAATCGTCGATTTGTGGAAAGTCCTCAGATTCTTCATCGAGTCTTCGATTGATACTGTCGATGAAATCAGAGGAGCTCTCAACTGATGCGAATTCGTTGAAGAAGTCTAGATACCTGCGGTTGGGCAATCGTGGAGCAGAGGGATCTTGCCCTAATTCTGGGAATGCCTGTTCGAATCCATCCGTATAGAAGAGCAACTTATCTCCATGCGATAGCGTGATCACCTTTTCCACGAAAGTTTCGTCCTCAAAAACTCCTAGAAGTCCGCCAATAGTCTGAATCGCTTCACATTTCCCGCCGCGAGAAATTCGCAGAAGCGGCAGATGTCCAGCACTCGCTACGGTCAGTTGATGATTGCGTGTATCGATCACCGCATAAATCGCAGTTGCAAAGCGGGTGGTTCGTCCTGCTCGAGTCATCATGTCCGCATTTACTTGCGCAAGTGCTTCGGATGGAGAAAGAATGCGATATGAATTTCCAACGATCTCTTTCGTAGGAAGACTTCGTGAAATAACCAATGTCAGCAGCGCAGCGGGCACGCCATGACCAACCGCATCGGTCACAAAGAGACCAAGATGGTGTTCATCCAAACGCATCACGTTATAGATATCCCCAGAGACATAGGCAGCTGGTCGCCACAGAGCCGCTGAAGCGATTCCGCCAAGTGATGGCAGAATGCGCGGCAGAAATTCTCTTTGAACGCTTGCGGCTAATTGCAATTCTTCTTGGATGTTGTCGATTTGATGGCGCAACCCTCCAGAAAATTGCATCACTGACGCGTTGTCAAGTTGCAATCGCCGAATCTCTCTTTGTCGTGAGATAAGAGCAGACAATGCAGTTGCCAAATGCTCTGGCCCAAGTTGTGGATCAAGCAAAAAGGAAATGCCAGGAAGTGAATCGTGTCTATCGTCTACCCCAGCGCACAATGCAATGATTGGAATCATCGAAGAGATCGCTTCCTCGATTGCCGGCGATCGCATGTTGTCGGCTGTTGGTTCTCCTACGAGCACCAACACTTCTGCTTCGCGGACTCTCATCGTAATCGCAACGGGGTCGAGTTCTTGTATCACCTGAGCATCAAATTCGAATCGTGTAAAGAGAACTCGCGCAACTGTTTCGTGCGTGTTGCCTGGCTGCAACGACATAATCGCAATACGAGATCGCATTGATCGCAAAGATTGTACTTCGAATGGAAGAGCCACGAGAATAGGATGGTAATGATTCGCTAGTATTTTGGGTGTATGGCAAACAAACTCTCATCAAATGAAATCGCCGCAAAAATGTCTTCTGTTCTAGGCTGGTCCCGCAACGGTGACTTGATCGAACGAACCTTTGTATTTCCAGATTTCATCGCGTCGATGCGATTTGTGAATCAGATGGCGGCCGAAGCAGAACGCACCCAGCATCACCCCGACATTCTTATCAAATACAACAAAGTGACATTGGGATATTCCACACACGATGCAGGTGGATTGACATTAAAAGATTTTGATGGCGCGATTTCTGCCAATGCCGCCAGCGGATGTTGACCACAAGAATTATTTTGTATCCGTTGGTCCGCGGGTCAAAGATTGCCGAACATAGGTCGCGCGCACCTCACGATCAGCTTCTTCACTTTCGAGTGAGCGAGGGTCTATCAGCGAAAGATGCGCGGGTTGCACTTGCAAGAGCAATCGTTGAATGGTTGCAAGCTCGACTGGCAGAAGTCCCATCACCACGCCGAAGCGCATACGACTGAGATCCTTCGTCGCAGCATCGGAAGTCAGCAATCGCGCTGCGCTTAAATTTGCATGGGAACGAAAGACGATGTCCTCGATGCGACTTCGATAGCGGGTCAATGCCGCGGTGCGTGCCTCGCGTTCGTACCCGATCAAGCGAGGCAGCACGATGCCATTAAATTCTTCGAGCAGCGCATCTTCAGTCGCCCCGAGAGTTGTTTGATTTGAAAACTGAAAGAAGTCGCCAATCGATTCTGATCCTTCACCGTAATAACCACGCACCGCAAGATGCAGTTCCTTCGCTGCGCGCTTGATTCGATCCGTTTCTTTCATGATCTGTGCGCCCGGAAGATGCAGCATCGCGCTCATGCGAATGCCACACCCAACATTTGTCGGGCAGGCAGTCAGATATCCCCATCGAGGATGAAATGAAAAATTGGTGCAATTCGCCAGCGCATTTTCTAATGTGAACGCAGCCTTGAACGCATCGGATAGACGAGAACCTGCGCAGAGAAATTGGATTCGCAGGTGGTCTTCCTCATTCACCATAATGCTCGAATGCTCGTCTTTGGAAAGAGCCAAGGCGCGAGGTCCATCGCTGTTGGCGAAGTGGCGGGAGACAAGGTGCCTTTCAGAAAGCAGAATGCGGTCACGCGAGGGAGCAGATTGCAATTCGATCCACCGCATTTCGGGGGAAGAGTTTTTTTCATTACACGACTGATCGACAGCGCGGCGAACAACGCGCATTATTTCTTGTCGCACAGGATTACTTGCTCGACTAATAAATGGAAACCCAGAGATGTTTCGTGCCAAGCGAACACGACTTGTCACGACAACATCGGAGTCTGGTCCAACTTGAGACATGGCGGCCGAGAAGGGCTGGCTCATGATGTCTGGGAATCCAATGCCTTGAGTTCATCTCGCAGTTTTGCGGCACGCTCATAATGCTCGGCAGCAACAGCAACCTCCAGATCATGCATCAACTTGACACGAAGATTCTGTACGCGTTCGATCTCAACTCCGCCGACTGGACTTCTTCCCAAATGATGTGTCGCACCATCCTGTGCGCTCTCGATTACTTTTTCAATCATTGGCATGAATGCGTCATAACACGCAGGACAACCAAGCGTTGCGGATTTACGGAAAACTGTGAAAGTTAATCCGCATGCAGCACATTTTGCAGAGCGTTCTTTGCTCTTTGCGGCTTCAACTTTCGCAACAGATCCAAGCTTTGGAAAAATATCTGCGATGGGTTGTTCGATCGGAAGTGGATAGCCAGCAGCAATGGCATGTTCAGAGCACAAATGAACTTCATTTGAAACGCCACCTTTGATGACAATTTCATGGACAACTGCGGGTTTATCGCAGTGATCGCAATTCATTTCACAGCCACCACTCGACGAATCTCTGCAAGTTGCCCTAAGAGTGCGGGCATGCGATCAAGAGATTGAATCGTCGCTCGATCACTCTGCGAACTGGCAGGATCTGGATGGCACTCCAGAAAGATTGCATCAACACCTGCAGCAACAGCCGCGCGCGCAAGCAGCGGGGCATGATGTGGATTTCCGCCACTCGTTTCGCCTTCTCCTGGTCGTTGTGTGGAATGCGTCGCGTCGAAGCAGACAGGCACCCCAAGTTGCATCATCTCTCCAACGCCTGCAAAGTCGTTCACAAGTCTGTGATATCCAAAGAATGTGCCACGTTCAGTCAACATGATTTGCTTCGCTCCACTTTCGCGCAATTTGCCAATTGCCCCCGCCATTTCAGCTGGAGCCATAAATTGCCCCTTCTTCACATTGACTGCTCGACCAGTCGCCGCAGCTGCTTCAAGCAAGTCGGTTTGCCTTGCGAGGAACGCAGGAATTTGCAAGATGTCGACAGCCTGTGCGGCGCGAGCTGCTTGTTGTGGCTCGTGAATGTCGGTCGTGACTGGAACTCCCAGAGCAGATTTTAGTTTCGCCAGCATCTCGCATCCGCGTTCCAATCCAGGCCCTCGCGCACTCTTGACGCTCGAGCGATTCGCTTTATCAAAGCTCGCCTTGAAGACAAATGAGAGCCCATGTTTCGCGCATGCATCTCGCATCGTTTCGCCGATACGCATATTGATCGCATCGCTTTCCAAGATGCACGGACCAGCAATAATCAGCAGGGGTCCACGGGCGCCTGGGCCCACGACCGACGCTGTATGCGAAAAAAACAGGGTGTTGTCAAGCGCCATTTTTAGATTTTTCCATTCAAAATAATCGTCATATTCATTGGCATCCTCTGGCATTTTATCCGATAGTTCAATTGAAGGTGCGCACATTCCGTGCGTCTTCAGGAGGTCCAGGAATGGGTGATTCGAACCAAGACAAATTTCCGTCAGACAAATTCCCCGACGATTGGAAGGGTTTTACCGAAATGGTAGGGCGATTGCTGAAAGGTTGGTATCAGCAAAGGCCTATCGAAATCATTTCGCCACTCAACTTGACCATTGATGGCAAGGCGTTGGGATTGGAGAATCTCTTTCGCATGGTTCAGCAGGACCCACAGCGAGGTCAAGCGTTTGTGCGAACTTACTTCGAGAGAATCTTTGAAGGAGATTCGGTCGGCGCAAGTTTGATTCCTTTTTCTGTTGCGCGTCATCGCATCATGCCTCGCATTCAGCCGGAGTCGATCTTCGAAGGAGTCGATCGACAGTCGATCGCGCATATTCCGTGGGTCAATGGAACTGTGATTGTCTTTGTGCTGGATATGCCGGAGATGACTGTTAGTGTTTCCACAGAACAAATGATTCGGTGGGGGATCGGTCCTGAAGATCTCGAGGAAATCGCTCGTCAGAATCTCGGTTCATACGCGCCTGATCTGCAAGTGCAAGTGATCGCAAGTCATGATGGTGGTCGCGCTGCGCTCTTGTCTTTGAAAGACGGATATGACGCTGCTCGATTGCTCTTGTCCAAATTGCACGAACGACTTGCGAAGGAACTTCGCGGCGATTTCTATGTCGCCACGCCTGCACGCGATGTCTTTATCGCACTTTCGTATGGTCCCGATCCGTTCCTAGATCGCGTTCGTACCCGCATCGCACGCGATTACTCGCGCTTGCCCTATCCGATCACCAGCGATTTCTTCATCGTGACCCGTGATGGGGTTGCGGGAACTTCTCAGGCTGCGTAGTAACCTACGCTGATATGAAGGTCGAACCAATCCTCGCCGAACTCAATCGCCAGCGCAATGATCTTTCCAAGGATCCCACTGACATCGAGTGGTTTGCCCTGCATCACGCATTCTGTTTTGTTTCATATCACATGGCTGACTTTCAGAAATATCTCGATGAAGTCGTGAAGCCTGGCGATCCAAAGCCTGAATAGGCTTCCCAATTTGCGATCAGGGGAGATATTTTTCACAACTGGGGAGACAATGTTCACTCTGTCGCATCAATGATGCGAATAGCATTTTTCCGTACGATCAGTTGATGCGCATACATCTCATTGCAAGCATCATTTCACTCTTTGGAATTTTTGGTTGTGTTCAACCCTTGCGGGAAACAGATTCGGCGTCTGTTACTGAGCAGCGCACATATATGGAACAGCAAGTCAAGTTTGATCAGTTGCGCAACGAGATGGAGCCGATCGTTCGGCAGATTTCTGTGGCCTTGCCACTTGATTGCAATACAGCGCTGATGAGTATTTCTGACTTACAAACGCGTGAGACCTTGATGGATATCGCTGCGATCGCTGGGATTTATGCCGCCATGCAAGTTTCCGCTCCCGATCCGCGGGTTGGATTGACCAACCTGCTGATTTCTGGCGAGTCGATTCGTAATGCACTCAAAATTGCAGCCGAGAATGGACCCTATCCCTCGCTTCTACCGATGGTTGCCACGCTGGATTTGATCGAAGAAGATTTATTCAAACTTGGTGATAAATGGCTGACTCCAGAGGTACTCGAGCAGGTGCGTTTGATTACAACTCGAACGAATTCCAAAGATAAAACCCCTTTGGAAGGACTACTGAAGGTGAATGAAATGCTTGTGACAAAATTCAAAATGCCCAAGAGTATTCAGATTGATTCATCATTCGTTCAGTTTGACGATAATGGTGTGCTCGAGCGTGCGCTTGGCGAAATTCATGCGTTGCGACTTGCGGGTCAAGAAGGCGGGGCAATTTTCGCACAGTTGCCTCTAGCGATGGAGTTTCGTTTGCGGCGAGCATTGGTTGCGACGATCAACGATCCATCATTTCAGAAAATTCAAGCAGAATTCGCGCAGATGTCTATGCAGATGAAGGAACTCCAGCAACTACAAGCTCTGCAACAACTCCAATCACTCGATGCATTGAAGTATCTCGAATTGCTGAAAAACCTTGAATCTCTGAAGGCTCTGGATGTACTGAAGAATCTTGAATTGTTGAAAAATTTGGAAATGGGGGAGCAACTCACGAATCTCCAATCGCTTCAAGCGCTTGATGATCTTTCAGCATTCAGGTGGTTTGCGTTTGGAGCAATTGCGGTCGGACTCGTCGGGCAAGGGTTCATCTTCGTTTGGTTTGCCCGACGATGCGCATCGAAGTGACAGAATCTCATTGTTCGTTTTTCTATCGCAGGCAGCATAGGACTTTATTATCAAGTTCGACTTTGCTGCGAACTCCATTACACTCCATAGACCCAATGAGCGACACTCGCGATTACAAGATTACGCTGAATCTTCCTAAGACTGCATTCCCGATGAAGGCGAATCTCGCTCAAGCCGAGCCCGCCACCATCACGCGCTGGCAGAAACAGGGAGTCTCTGCTGCGATTACTGCTTCACGCGTTGACTCACCAAAGTTTATTTTTCACGATGGTCCGCCATATGCAAATGGTTCGATCCATGTTGGTCATCTCTTGAACAAAGTCTTGAAGGACCTTGTCGTGCGCAGCGCGATTATGGAAGGCCGCGGATGTCATTATGTTCCTGGGTGGGATTGTCACGGACTCCCAATCGAACATCGCGTGATGACTGGTTTGGTCGAGAGCGGCAAGGCCGCCAAACTTGAAACCCTTTCCGACGAACATCGTCGTATGGCTATTCGCCGCGAATGCGCCACATATGCGGCGAAGTTCATCAAGACGCAAGCAGCGCAGATGCAGCGTCTCCTGACGCTTGCGGATTATGAGAATCCATACTTCACGATGCAGCCAGAATATGAAGCGGGCACGCTGGAAGTTTTCGCAGGTCTTTTAGAAAAGGGATATGTCTTTCGTCAATTGAAGCCTGTTCATTGGTCGATTGCCAATCGCACCGCGCTTGCAGAGGCAGAGTTGGAATATGAAGATCGCGTCGACCCTTCGATCTATGTCGACTTCGAATCCGCAGACACAGCAAAAGTCGACGCGGTCTTTGGCTTCGAGTGCGAATGCAAGCCATCGTTCATGATTTGGACGACAACTCCGTGGACATTGCCTGCAAATCTTGCAATTGCCGTGCATCCAAGGAATACATACGCGCTTGTAGAAATGGATGGTGCGCTAACAATTGTCGCAGCTGAGATGCTCGACAAAGTTGTCGCAGTTGTTGGTGCGACTGCGGTGAGTAAGAAAGCTGAAGCCCTCGGATCTGCGCTTGTTGGTCTTGAATATCGCCATCCATTCTGCGACCGAACCAGTCGCGTTGTAGCTGCTGAATATGTCACGATGGAAGATGGAACAGGATTGGTGCACACTGCGCCAGGTCACGGCGACGATGATTACCGCACAGGTCTGCGAGAAGGTCTGGAAATTTATTGCCCAGTGCGTGATGATGGAACATTTGATGAGAGTGCGCCCGAGTGGTTGCAAGGAAAAGTTGTTTGGGATGCGAACGCTTTGGTCATCGAACATTTACGCACGAGCGGACATCTGGTGCATGCTTTGCAATTCACCCATTCGTATCCGCACGATTGGCGCAGTCGAACGCCAGTGATTTTCCGTGCAACCGAACAGTGGTTCATCGGAGTTGATCGCCCTGCGGGAAATGGCGCAAATCCAGCAACTTCTCTTCGTGCTATGGCGCTCGAAGCTGTCAATAAAACGGTCAAGTTTTTCCCAGAGTGGGGTCGCAATCGACTGCGTGGAATGCTTGAAAGTAGGCCAGATTGGTGCATCAGTCGCCAGAGATCGTGGGGACTTCCTATTCCCGCATTCCGCCAGGCAGATGGAAGTGTCTTTATGACTGCTGCAAGCGTTCGTGCTGTGGCACAGTGCGTGAAGAGCAAAGGAAGCGACGCGTGGTTCACTCTTTCGCCAACAGAATTGCTCGCGGCGTATGACCCATCGAAAGATTCTGATTTGTCAAAGGATTCTGTCACGGCCTTCGATATCGCATCCCTAAATAAAATGCACGACATTTTCGATGTTTGGTTCGAAGCTGGATCTTCGTGGCATTCGGTCATGCAACAGCGTGGCGTTGGATTTCCAAGCGCGCTCTATTTGGAAGGTTCCGATCAACACCGAGGATGGTTCCAGTTGTCGTTGTTGCCTTCGCTTGGCGTGACGGGTAAGCCGCCATTTGATGCCCTTGTCACTCACGGATTCTTGGTCGACAAAGATGGTCGCAAGATGAGCAAGAGTTTGGGCAACGCATTGGAAGTCGACACATTGCTGAAGGACTATGGCGCGGAAGTTGCGCGTTGGTGGGTCTCTGGCGTGGCGTACGACGGAGACATTCGCATCGACTTGGATTACTTCAAGGTTGCTGGAGAGTCCTATCGAAAAGTGCGTAATACCCTGCGGTTTTTGCTGTCGAATCTCTTCGACGCTCCGGCGTGGAGCGACGATGAAGTCCGTGCGCTCGCGCTTGGCGCGCCGCCAGAATCTCTGGGAGGTTGGTTGATGGGAGAACTCTCCCTGCTCGAAGCTGAAGTTCGAGCTGGATATGCCGCATTTGATTTTCGCAAAGTGCATCTTGCGCTTTTCAATTTCTGCAACGAGACTCTCTCTGCGATTTTTTGTGCCGCTGCCAAAGACCGTTTGTACTGCGATGCTGCGGACAGTCCTCGTCGGCGTGCGACACAAGCTGCGGCGCATATCACTATGGAAGTTCTCTGCAGATTGCTTGCGCCGATTCTTCCTCACACAGCAGAAGAAGCGTGGATTGCACTGCGTGGCGAGAATGCACCAGTTCTCTTTACCCACAGTCATTATGGTTTGAAGGCCAATCGAGATATGCGCTGGGCAGATGTGATGACTGCGTGTGCTGGTGTGTCGAAGGCTCTGGAAGTCGCAAAGGTAAGTGGTATCGACAATCCACTTGATGCTGCTGTGGTGATTCCAGATCCACACTCATTGCTCGCACCATTCTTGCCAGAACTTGCAGACTTGTGTGGCGTTTCTCAAGTGACGCTTGATCGCTCTGCGACCAGTGTTGTTGTTCGCGATCTTCGCCAAGATTCTGGCGCAAGTCGTTGTGATCGTTCGTGGCGACGCGACGGAACAGTGCGTGTTCGATCTGACGGCGGGGCACTGAGCGACCGAGATGCGCTTGCAGTTGGGGTCTAAACGCCAAGTTTCTTGATTGATGAAGTCAGCAATCGACTTGCGACCTTTGTCCGCAGTGATGAAAGAAAAGAATCGCAGTGTCGTCTTGAGACTCGATCTTCAATCAGCTGACTTTCGAGCCAGCTTTGACCGGCTTGTCGACTGTGAGCAAGATCACATCTCGTTCATCTGGGCCAGGTTTCGCTGCGGGTGCTGTAGCGACAGGTGGTTGGCCATCTGCAGCAACTGCAACCGCCGCAGGCGCGACCACAACTGCAAGTTCTTTCAAGTCACTCGCGGCAAGAATCATTCCCGCACTGACTTCTCCGCGCAATTGGCGTGGTTCCAAGTTTGCAACAATAATCACTTGCTTGCCAACGAGAGTCGACGGGTCATACCACGCTTTGATCCCTGCGCAGACTTGACGACCACCTGGAGTTCCATCATCAAGACGAATCTTCAGCAATTTGTCAGCATTGGGATGGGCTTCGGCGCTGAGTACCGTCGCCACGCGAAAATCTATCTTTGCAAAGAGGTCGTAGGAAATCGGCGCAAGCGATTCGCTCATTGTGCAACCTTCACAGATGTCGCTGGCGCGTCCTTCGCAGTCTCTTCGACCTCTTTGTCATCACTCGCGTCATCATCGTCATTTTCCGTCACTGGATTTGCAAGCGTAAAACCATTGCGAGCGATGAGTGCTTCGAGTGTGAAAAGTTCCTGCGGATTTCCAGAAGCGGGATCCGATGCAACCACAGATCGGAATCGTTGATTCGTGACAAGTTGCGGAATTTCGCCGCGATTCATTTGCGTGATGCTGTCGATGCGAACGACAACAAGCGCAAGTTTTTCTGGCGCTAGAATGACAAGAGTTCGTTCTGCAACAGGCATATTTGTGATTTGAGTGCCAGTTGGCAGGCTCATCGCTCGTTCCACAACACTCTTTACAACCGCTGCGTCCTGACCCAAAATCGGCAATTGACCAGGGAATTTCAGCCCATATTGCAGGAATTGCTTTTCGCCTTGGCGAAGATCCCTGTATGCCTCAACCGATGTTCCATATGTGGTTGCAACAGCGCCAAGACCTTGATCAATTGCTTCGCGTTGAATCTCTGATGTCATTCCGGCCAACTTCTCATATCGGCGCAAGCGATTGACATCAGCGATCAACGCATCTCGCACGATGTCGATTGATGCTGGTGCGTGAGAATTTTCTGCGGCGGTCACGCGAAATACAAAGAGATCGCCAGCTTCATTTTGAAGCACTGGGCTGGCAACGCCTGCTTGCGAAAGGAGGGTTGTCTTTGTTGAGAATTCGCGCAGAGCTTCGACAAGTTGGATCGCATTGACTGGTTGTGCGCCGAAGCGAGTTGTTGTCGCAGTTCCCAAACCTGGAATTGCGGCGACCTCATTGGGCGAAGTCCAACCTTCACCACTCGTCTGAACTGTTGGTGCTGCGATCGAGAACTTCTCTGCAATTTCTGTTGCAAGTTGAGTAAAGGGAAACTGTTTCGCATTCCAATCTTCTGGCAAGGTGTAATAGCCATTGACTTGCGGCAGACCGCGCATCACGAGTTGCATGCGGTCAGATATGAACTTCGAAATTTCCTTGCGTTTCTCTGCGATTGATGCAGTCAATACCTTCGCCTTGACTGCATCGCGAGATCCTTCGAAGGACGCCATTTCAGCCGTGGGGGAGAGCGACGCGGCTGGAAATTCTGTCGGATGCTCTAACCAATACTTTCGCAATTCGATGTTGGAAAGAGCAGGGCTTTGTTCGACGAGTGTCGTGATCGATGAGGTTGGGATCATGATCCAATCCATTTTGACTCGGTCTGCAATGCGATAGCCAAATCCAAATTTCCCTTCGCCTGCCAAGAACCCACCGTAGGTTGTCAGTTGCTCTTGAAGAGCAACTTCTGTCGGGGCTTCGACTTCGACCTTGGTCTTGACGCCATCGAGAACAACTAATTCGCCAGAGACAGCGGCCAACAACGCCGCAGCAGATTGTTCGAGTCGTGGAGCAGACAATCGACCTGGACCGCTGGTCACAAGGTTCACATATCGCAGTACGCCATTCAGTTTCGCAATTGTTTCGAAAACTTCGGTTGGCGTTTGTCCACCTTCGCGGCAGAGTCCAGCAATCAAATTGCGCTCTGGGACATTGTTCGCAGTTGCCATCGCCGCCAATCGTGCTTGTCCATCTGCAGCACCGCCGACAAGTCCAGCGCGTTCAGCTTCGAGCGTCAGCAAATACCAGTGGATTGGATCTTTGTCCAACCCAAGCGCACGAACGGTGGGATCTCCGAGCATTCCGATGACGCGGGTTTCCTGTTGCAATCTTGCACGATCTCCTTCGGTCACAGTCACGCCATCGATCGTGGTCGCCCAGGTCGCCCGACCAGTTAAGAGATCGGTCATAAACGTACTGCTCTGGTCAAAGACCAGCCAGGAAACCATCAAAAATGTCATGCCAACGATCAAGATCCAACGCGAAGCCTTTTCGTTCTTCCGAAAAAATTTCAACATGATGAAGTACCTCTATTCCTTTGAATGCGATTCAATTTGCTCTGTCTGGTGATTTTATCTGTGTTGTAAAAAAACGCACGGACGTTGTTTGTCCGTGCGTTCTAGAAATCAAGTTTCACACGATCAGCGATAGAATTCGACGATGAGATTGGTGTTCACGTCGAATGGGATTTGTTCGGACGAAGGGGTCGCCAAGACTTTGACGGCCAACTCTGCTGGATTGACTTCAATCCAACCTGGAACGACGTGTCCTGCGAGACTTTCCATATTCTCGCGGACGAGCTTATGAAGGCCATCACGCATGGTGATGACCATTCCTGGTTCGCATGCATATGACGGTCGATCGACCTTGCGACCATTGACCAACACATGTCCGTGAACCACGATTTGACGAGCCGCCCAAATTGTTCGAGCGAATCCAGCGCGTCGGACCAAGTTGTCCAATCGTCGTTCAAGAGTCTGAAGCAAGACTTCGCCAGTGTTGCCCTTGCTGCGACCTGCTTCGGCGAGGTAGCGGCGGAATTGTCTCTCGAGCACGCTGTAGTGATAACGCAACTTCTGCTTTTCATCCTTGCGAATGCCATATGGCTTTGCGCGCTTTCCGCGGAAGCCGTGCATGCCAGGAGGTGTCAATTGTCGCTTTGCGGTGTGCTTCGGGATATCCGCAATCGGAACACCAACGCGACGGGAGAGTTTGACTTTAGGACCTGTATAGCGTGCCATAGGTAGTCCACCATTGAACACCAAGGAAGCGTAAATGTCAAGACAAAGGGAAGCGAGAAGTCCGGTCGCCGCAGAGGGGGTTTTTGAGTCAGCAGAAGTTGGTTGTAACTACAAGTCGTCCTTTTTAGTACGACCGCGAGTCGCTTCGCTTGCACCAATTGAGAAATGCGCGATTCAGGACTCGATAACCCCCCGGAGTTGGATAATCCCCTGTGAAATACCAGTCTCCAGTGTGATTTGGCATCGCTCGTCGCAATCCTTCAATGGTTTGGTAGATGACCTCGACCTCGCCTTGCCACTCGCCGATCTTTGGGCGAATCAACTGCGCGATCTCTGCGGAGATTTCATCTTGGGTAAATCTGTCATAAATCAGCCTCACATGATTTTTCATTCGGTCCGTTGGAAGGGAATCCTGCGCTTTGCAAAGGGACTCGACTTCATCAAGCACCGCATCGTCACCACGCGCTCGAAGCAAATTGATCGCGGCTTCGAAAGCGATGAATCGACCGAGTTGGCTCATATCGATTCCGTAACAATCGGGATAAAGAATCGGCGGTGCGCTGCTTGCAACAAGAATGCGCGCTGGATTCAATCGCGAAAGAATGGTGATGATTGAATCGCGAAGTGTTGTCCCTCGAACGATCGAGTCGTCGACTGCGATCAGCGTATCGCCAGGGCGAACTGTTCCGCGAGTAATGTCATAGACGTGACTGACCAGATCGCGCCGCGCAGCATCGTGCGTGATGAAAGTTCGCAGTCGTTGATCTTTGTGCGCAACTTTTTCCGCGCGTACGCGCACATCCATCAGCGCACGAATTCGATCGGGAGTCGCTTTGCCTTCGGTGACGAGTTGGCAGACTTCTTCAGCGGCGCGTTCTCGCATAATGCGCTCGGTTTCCTGCAGTAGTCCCAAGTATGCACTTTCTGAAGTATTGGGAATGAACGAGAAAACAGCATGATCGACAGATTCTCCAAGTCGTTCCAGAATGCGCGGCGCTAAATTTTCGCCCAAGCGCTTGCGCTCCTCATAGATTTCGTGATCGTTGCCTCGACTGAAATAGATGCGCTCGAATGAACACTGGCGAATCGGTCGCGGCTGCGCAAAGCGTTGAATCGCAACCGTTCCATCTCGCTTGACACTGAGCACGTGCCCAGGTTCGAGTGGTTGAATGGCGTCGACGGGAACATCAAAGACTGCGGCAAGAGCAGGGCGTTCGCTTGCGACAGCGACCACATCATCCGTGATCAACATAAATGCGGGACGAATGCCTGCAGGATCTCGGCAGGCGAAGCAATCGCCATTGCCAACGAGTGCGCCAAGGGTGTAACCGCCATCAAATTTTTCAGTCGCGCGCTCCAAGATGCGTCCATAATCCAACTGAGTTGAAACTTCCTTTGCAAGCACGCGCCCTTCGAGTCCTGAGAAAGATCCTGGACCAATCGTGGAAATCAAATGATCGTGTTCGCAGTCAATTGCATAACCGATTTTTTCCAGAACGACACCGGTATCGCTTCCACCAACGGGAGAGAGGCCATATTCCACAAGCAAATCGAACAATTCTGGAGAATTGGTCAGATTGAAATTTCCTGCGAGCGCAAGATTTCTGCTGGCGATAATTGATCTGCGAAGAAATGGATGACACGCATCAGCGGATCGTCCGCCGAATGTTCCGTATCGCAAATGTCCAAGCAGAACTTCGCCAAGAAGCGGCAGTTTTTTCTTCAGGTCGGGAATCGAAATCTCACGCAACGCTTCTTCGCTCATGCTGCGCACAGGTGTCAGCGCATCATCGAAGAGTCGCTCGACTGGATTGCGTTTGCCGCTGCGAGCGCGTTCAAGAAAAGGCTCGCCCGCGGGCACATCAAAGCGCACGCTTGCGATGCCTGCGCCATCTTGTCCACGATTGTGCTGCTTCTCCATCAAGAGATAGAGCTTGCGAAGTCCCCATGTTGGATCGCCGTACTGCTGCTGAAACCAAGTGATTGGCTTTCGCAGGCGGACAAGCGCAAGTCCGCATTCGTGTGTGAGTCGATCACTCATGGAGAGTGCAGAAGGTTAGCGGATGCAAATGGAGGTGTGGCGATCGACGAACACCGAGAATTCAAGCGATCGCAGGTTCGGATCGGCGAACACCTCGAATTTAAGCGATCGCAGGCTCGGATCGGCGAACGCACAGAATGGGAGTGGGCTCGTATGGCCGGCTGATCGTCAGCGATGCAGCCATCGCAGGCAGTTGTGCGTGAAAAAAATCGCGCACCAAATTCGGGCAGTTGCAATCCTGTGAGAGATGGAGCAGAACCAAATGTCGCACGGATCCGCTTGCGGTCAAGAGTCGTGCGGCATCGAGTGCTTGAACATTGGACAAGTGGCCGAAGCCACCCATGATGCGCTTCTTCAGAAATGCTGGCCGTGGAGAGTTGCGCTGCATCTGCTCGTCATAGTTGCTTTCGATCGAGAGCATGTCAAGATCTGCAAACGCTTCAAGCAGTTGTTCGTTGACACAACCGAGGTCTGTCGCGTGTCCAATGCGCGCGTTTTCCGAATCGAAACGAAATGCCGTCGAACCGATCTCGTCATGGGGAACCTTGATCAGTCGAACTTCTGCTGTTTTGCCAAGTGCAAACGCATCATCCATCGGTCGCAGACATTCTGCAGGAACGCCAGAGGAAAGAGCCAATTCTGCATGCTCGCGGCGCACGATCACTGGCACTGGAGCGCGCTGCAATTGCCGCGTCCACGAAGGAGACCAATGATCGCGATCGAGATGTGTCAGGAAGATTGCGCGCAGCGTGTGAAAGCGTGCGGTCGCACTGGCGGCGACGAGTGCTGTGCGAACGCCGCGAGGAGTCAATCCCGCATCGACCAGAATAAATTTGCCTGAATCATCGAATGAAATCGCAGTCGCATTGCCGCGCGAACTGCTACTCAAAACGCAAAGAGATGCGCTCATCGTATGTGTCCTGCGAGCAGAAAGTGTGTTTCGTTCATCATGCGATCCTTGCACTGCGTGAAAACTTCAAAGAGTGCGTTCCGTGCACTCACTCATTCGTGATTGGTCTGTCGACCGTGTGTGCTCACGATACCGCGTTTGGACGATTCGACGAACAAAATATATTCGTCAATCATCGGCTCTCCTGCTCGCGTTCGCAAAACTTCCAGTGAATTCTTTAGCAGCATTCGACTTCGGCAAAGCGTGGCGTAAGCCCATCGAGCAGCATCAATCGAAGCGGATGGGATTCCAGATCTGCGCATACCAACAATGTTTAGACCACGCGCATAATTTGTGCTGGTTACTAAAAAGAATGGACAGACGTCATAGCTTGCCCCAGCAAGTCCGCTGATGAAGCAGCCGCGACCAAGTCGCACAAATTGATGCACTCCAGCAGAGCCGCCGGTGATGACGCGATCAGCAACATCAACATGACCTGCGAGCAGAGTTCCATTGGCAAGCACGCAATTGTTTCCCATCGTGCAGTCGTGTCCTGCGTGGGAATTAGCCATCCAATAATTATTGTCTCCGATGCGACCAGGCAGTTCCATCTTCGGCCGCGAAATGGTCACGCCTTCACGAAAGACATTGTTTGAACCAATAATGATTCCCTTCCCTGGAAAGTCTGGCGGTGTTCCAAGATCTTGCGGCGAGCAACCGATGCAAGTGTTCGCATAGATCTGGTTGTTCTGACCAATTGTCAGCGGGCCTTCCAATTGCACGCGCGCGCGCAGAATCGTTCCTGCGCCGATTGTGATCGGACCAAGCGTTCCCATCAGATGACACCACGGACCAACGACAACATCGTCGGCAAGGGTGACATTTCCTTCAATGATCGCAGTGGGGTGAATCGTTGGCACGGCGAAAGAATAGCCCCGCACCCTAGGATCGTCGATGATGGACCATTCCCCGAAGATTCGCCCAACATTGCCAGCAGAGAAAGAGCGCGCTGATTGTGCAGATTTGGTGGACTTTATAGACCTCGGCGCCATCTCGTATGCGCGCGCATATGTGATCCAGAAAGAAACCCACGAGCGTGTGGTTGCTGCGCGAGCACCAATAGGCGCTCCATTTTCTGCGAAGCTTCGTGCAGGTACTGTTTATTTTCTGGAACATGATCCGGCAGTTGTGACAGTGTCGCGAAGAATCGACGCACGAAAAAATGTTCTCATTTCGCAGGAGCAGTTGGCGCAGCTGGGTGTGCAATGCGTCGAGACTGATCGCGGTGGCGATGTGACGTGGCATGGTCCAGGGCAAATTGTGGTCTATTTGATTTTGGATCTGAATCGACTTGGACTGCGTGTGAATGGATATTTGCGGATGCTTGAAGGCGTGGTCATCGAGATGCTGGCGGATTTTGGCGTTGTTGGCGAGCGTGATCCAAGTGCAACTGGTGTCTGGGTAAATGGACGCAAGATTTGTGCGATGGGAGTTCGTCTCTCGCGTTGGGTTTCGATGCACGGAATTGCACTGAATGTCAATCCCGATCTTCGGCAGTTCGATTTGATCGTGCCATGCGGGTTGGTTGGTCGAGGTGTGACGAGCCTCGAGAGCGAACTTTCTGCGAAAGTACCCTCGCTGGAAGAAGTAAAGAAATCTCTCGAATTTCGGCTGAATTGCGCACTTTCTGCGGCGGGACAAGCGGCGGCCGCGGCGGGGGAATTCTCTTGATGCGGTGACAGTGCGGGACTGCACTACACTTCAGGGCTCTCATCAGGTCTATTGACTTCCAATGAACATTCGCAATTTCTCCATTATCGCTCACATCGATCACGGCAAGAGCACGCTGGCAGATCGACTCTTGCAGGCGACCAATGCACTTTCAAAGCGCGAGGCACGCGCGCAATTTTTGGACTCGATGGATTTGGAACGAGAGCGTGGCATCACCATCAAGGCGAGTGCGGTTTCGGTGCGTCACAGGTGCGATGGAAAAGATTTCGAATTGAACTTTATTGATACTCCTGGGCACGTGGACTTCACATACGAAGTGAGTCGCGCATTGACTGCATGCGAAGGTGCGATTCTCGTTGTGGATTCCACGCAAGGCGTGCAAGCACAAACTGTGGCCAACGCATATCTCGCCGTTGCCGCTGGATTGGAATTGATTCCAGTCATCAACAAGATTGATCTTCCAGCTGCCGATCCAGATGGTGTCGCAATGGAAATCGAACAGGTGCTTGGGCTTCCCGCAGAAGACTGTGTGTTGGTTTCTGCGAAATCTGGCCAAGGCATTCCAGAACTTCTCGATTTGATTTGTCGCAAGCTGCCAGCGCCACGTCCAGCAAAGACCGACAAGCTTCGTGGACTGATTTTTGACGCAAAATATGACGATTATCGCGGAGTTGTGGTCTATGTGAGAATCTTCGACGGCACGCTGAAAGTTGGCGACAAGATTCGGATGATGGGAACTGGCCGTCACTTTATGGTCAGCGAACTGACGCGCTATACGCCGCACATCACGCGCGTGAAGGAACTTGGATGGGCGCAGGTCGGTTCGATCTGCGCAAGCATCAAGAGTCTTGGCGATGTTCGCGTTGGCGATACTGTGACGCTTGATGGGTCGCCTGCAGATGAGGCGCTCCCGGGTTATGAAGAACCAAAGCAGATGGTCTTCTGCGATTTCTATCCTTCAAGCGCTGATGCAGAAACTGGCACAGGAAAGAAGGCAAGTTTCGAAGCACTGCGCGAAGCGATCGAGAAACTCAGTCTCAATGATGCGAGTTTCACTTTCGAGGTTCAGCATTCTGAAGCACTCGGCTTTGGATATCGCTGCGGATTTCTTGGACTGCTGCACATGGACATCATTCAAGAACGACTCGAGCGCGAAGGTGGAGTTGAAATTGTGCAGACCGCGCCAACGGTCAAGTATCTCGTTGACTTGACGAGTGGAGAGGAAGTTGAAATTCATAATCCTGCAGATTTGCCAGACCCATCGCAAATGGCTGCAATTCGCGAGCCAATTGCAAAGTTGGAGATCATGTGTCCAACCGAAAATATCGGCGACTTGATTAAGTTGTGCGATAGCCGGCGTGGCATTTTCAAAGCTCAACGATTTCTCAGTGAAGGACGGCAAATTCTGGATTATGAATTGCCGATGGCCGAAATTATCTACGACTTCTATGACAAGTTGAAATCGCTCACTCGTGGATATGGAACGATGGACTATCACGTTGTGGCATACCGAGCCGACAACTTGGCGAAGGTCAATATTCTGGTCAACGGCGAAGTGGTCGAAGCGCTCAGTTTGATTTGTCATCGCTCGACCGCGGACATCCGCAGCCGATTGATTTTGTCAAAGTTGAAAAAGCAGATTGATCGACATCAATTTGAAATTGCATTGCAAGCTGCGGTTGGTGGCAAGATCATCGCGCGAGAATCGATTCAAGCGATGCGGAAAAATGTGACTGCAAAGTGCTATGGCGGCGACATCAGTCGCAAGCGCAAGTTGCTTGAAAAGCAAAAAGAAGGCAAGAAGCGAATGAAGCAGATCGGGTCTGTTTCGATTCCGCAGGAAGCGTTCTTGGCGGTCCTCGAGCAGAGCGAGTGAGTTGTCTGCAAATGTGATCCGCGAATCGAACGATTTTTCGTCCGACTGTAAGTGGAACATCAGGCTATTCTTTGCAAATGCGAATGACAGCCTCTATCGTTGCCACATCCGTGCTTTCGAGCGCTTTGACGGCATTTTTTGTGAATGGTTTCGACCACTCTGCTTCGGCGCGCGCTGTGCCTCTGCGGCAGGACCTCGGTCCAGCCGACGCGCTCGTGCTCTCTGGCAAAAGTGATTTGCGTATCACGAATGCGGACGGCCGAATCAGTTGGTCGGATCAACCAAGCAGTCGAACGTTTTCAATCGCAACGGTGCATGTCGGGCGAATTCTCGGTGCACTTCTGCAGAGCGATAAATATACATCAGAGAAATCCGAACTCTCTTCGCAGATGGAGAAAAAAGCCGAAGAGTTTGAAGCTCGATATACGGCAATGTTGGAGAAAGCCAAAGGAATCGACAAGGACTCTCCAGAGTTTCCCACAGCGCGAGAGGAGTTTGAGTCTTTTCAGCAGGAATATGCGGCTTGGAATTCTGAAGTCGAAAAGTTAATGTCTGAAATGTCGACGCGTCACTATCAAACGGCATACGCAGATTTGCGCGAGGCTGTCGAAGTCGTCTCCGATCGCCGCAAGATTGATTTGGTTATGCGTTTCATTCCAGCGAGCGACAAGATCGCTTCGGGGGATGAACTCAATATCGCTCAACAACTGATGGCGCGAACTTTCTTGCGCTCTCCAGATTCCATCGACATCACAGAAGACATCTTGACGGAAATGAATTTGCAAGCACCGAAGAAGGACTGAACGACCAATGAACACATCCACGCAACCATCCACGCAGCCATCCACGCAACCATCCACGCAGCCATCCACGCAGCCATCCACGCAACCATCCACAAAATCTTTCTTCAACCAAGGAATGGTTTTCGTCTTTGGGTCATTGCTCGCGGGAATGTTTGGCGCTTTTCTTGCGCTTTCACTTTCGGGAACTCCAGCTGGCGCAACGCGAATGCTCCCGGCAGATCTTGGTCCCGCCGACGCGTTGATTCTTTCTGGCAAGGATGGCAATGTCACCTTGACCAATGAAGATGGTCGCTTGGCATGGTCTGATTCGCCATCGTCACGCGCATACAGCATCGCTTGTGTTTACATCGATCCAATTCTCAAAGGGATATTGTCAGGCGAACGATTCGCAACCGAGCGGTCGAAGTTCGATGAAGAGGCCAAGGTGCAAGGACAGGAATTTGAACGAAAGAGCAAAAATCTTCAAGAGAAGTATCCAGACTTGAAGCAAGGGGATCCGAGTTTCGAAAGTGCACGTGGCGAATTCAAGGCGCTCCAAGGTGAATATGAAAAATGGTTGACTGCATTGCAACGAGTTCAATCCAAGCATATGGCCGAACAAGTTGAGAAGGCTTACGCAGAATTGATCGCAGCGGTTGATATTGTCGCCGAGCGCAAAAAGATCGACTATGTCTATCGATTTGTACCGCCAGCGCAAGCATTCGAATCTTCGGAACTCGCATCTGCGATGATGCAAGTGCAGGCTCGAACATTCTTGCGTTCGCCAAGTTCGACGGATATTTCCGAAGATGTGATCAAGGAACTGGGACTGCCGGCGGCGCCGTAGTCGGCGCTACTACTGGAGCCGCAGCGGCATCGGGATTCTTGGTTTGTGGTGTCACGGGCGTGACACGCCGAAGTTCGCCAAGTGGAGTGGAGAGTGCTTCGTTCATTGGGTTGGCAGATTTTTTTGATCCCGAAATTGAGCCAGACTCTGATCCATCACGTTCACTTTCCGTGCGATCTGGTCGATCAACAACTGCGCAAATCACAGGATTCTGCGCAGTTCCATCAGAAAGCAATCGGATGTATTGACCATCGAAAGTCCAAGTTCCACTGTGGCTTGATCTGGAAACAAGTCCAGAATCGTTCGTTGGCATTGCACTCGCCTCAAGTTCGTATCTTCCATTTGAGCTCAGCAACAAGTTTCCGCCAGGACCGCTCCACTTTCCAACATATAAATCTTCAGGCGCGACGGGCGCAACATCATAATGAAGCATGTTGAGTGCTGATCCAGCATCAACAAAAATCTTGCCGTCAGTTCTTCTCATCGGAGCGCGAATGCGTGGCGGCATCACTCCAGGATTTTTTCGATCGACATATGGTTCGAGCCAAAATGTGCGGTAATTCTGCCGATCCCAGCGTCCAATTTTCGAAGGCGGGAGAAAACGGTTGGGTTGTCCCCACCAATTGAACGCGCCATCTTCTTTGATGAGCATGATCTCTTTCCCATTCGTCCACCAACCAATAATGCTGATCGTCTCTGTTGGATCAATGTCAAGTTTGGAAGATGCGGGGATGATCGCAGGAGCCGAAGGCGCTCGATCTTGTGCGACTGCTGCGGTGTGCATGCACAAGGTCGTCAAGCAGGCAGCAAGTGCGCAAGTTTGTTTCGCTCGTTCCACTCTGACTCCTATTTGATTACTTTCAAGCGAATCGTTGGATCGAGATCTGCGCTGGGTTGCGAAACGAGGTCATATCCGTCCGAATCCACCATAGTGCATCTGACAAGTTCGCCTGCGGCAAGTGGTTCACGACTGATGACATGAGTGAGTCCGTCGATTGATGGAGCTTGGTGATATGCGCGACCGGTGTACATCATGGTTGCCTTGTTGACCCCAGTTGTCGATCGCCCCTTCGTCGCGCCGCGCGAAGGTCCATCAATCAATACATCAAATTCCGACCGTTGCTCGGCGACAAAGAGGGCGTTTTCGAATGCAATTGATTGCTGCAATTCCATCAATTCACCTTCGCGTCGTTTGCTGTCTTCATCGGACACACGCAGAGAAAGATCGGCGTGCATCGTTCCAGATGGCGTCCCGTCCTCGCAGGAATATCGAAAGACACCCATCGCATCAAACTGCGACCTGTCAATAAATGCAAGCAATTGCTGGTGATCTTCTTCGGTCTCTCCAGGATGCCCAGTGATAAAAGTTGTTCGAATCGACATTCCTGGAATGCGCTCGCGCAATTCTTGCACGATGCTTTCTTGATGTTCCGCAGTGACATTTCGACGCATGAGATTCAACATTCGATTTGTGGCATGTTGCAGAGGCATATCGATGTATTTCACAACACTGGAAAGTCGCGCGATTGCGTCCATCATTGCTGGGGTGAAGTTGGATGGATATGCGTACATCAATCGCACCCATCCGCCGCCGACTTCTTGAACCACTGAATCGAGTTTTTCCAACATTCCAACCAAGCCGCCTTCATCGCCGATGTCCATCCCCCAACTGGTCGTGTCTTGTCCGATCAAATTCAATTCAAAGACTCCGTCATTCAAAAGCATGCGCGCTTCATTGGCAATCGAATCGGAAGTTTTTGAACGCATCTTTCCGCGAATCGATGGGATTGTGCAGAACGAACAGCGTTGATTGCATCCTTCTGAAACTCGTAAGTATGCCCAATGTCGTGGCGTCAATCGAATGCGATTTTCGTCTCCTTCGAAATAGCCAATTCCTCGACCATCCTTGCCTTGCACGGTCAATCCAACTGTTGGAATACCGCGTGCAGATGCAGCAAGAAGTGCGTTGGATGAAATCCAATATCCAGGACGAGCCCCATCTTCGCCAAGTGTTTCGCGAACAACGGTCGACCCTCGCACAGCATCGATGACATGATCGCGATCAAAGACTCCTATGAGCGCGTCAATTCCAGGAGCCCATTCCAAGATTTTCGCGCGGTGTCTTTGCACCAAGCATCCCGCTACGACGACACGCTTCAGTTCGCCACGCTTCTTGCGTTCGAGAGCACCACGAATGACTTCGAGTGATTCGTCTTTGCTTGCTTCCAGAAATCCACATGTGTTCACGACAATTGCGTCGGGATTTTGATTTTCGTTGACTAGCTTCAATCCGTCGTTCGCCAAGAGCCCCAGCATTTTTTCGCTATCGACCAAGTTCTTGGGGCATCCCAAACTGACGAAAGCCACTCGTTGAATTCCATCACTGCTCATTCTTGGAATACTAGGCATAGAGTCCATGTTCACGAATCCATTCCTCGACTGCGGGCGAGACGAGGTCGCCGATGTTCTGGCCTGACCGCAGGCGTGATCTGATCTCAGTCGCACTCAAATCGACTGATTCAAAGGGTAAAACGGACTTTTCCCATCGCTCACCATCTTCGCCAAGCCGCGAAAATTTCTCTTCAAGTTGGGCTGCAAGTTGACGTGCTGCAAGGGGAGGCCGAGGCACAATCGCAATTGTCGCCAATACGTGGTCAATTTCACGCCACTCTTTCCACAGATCGAATTGCAATGCTTGATCCGCGCCGATCAACAAAATGAGATTCTCTCTGCTGGCACCGCACTCGCGTGCGATTTCTCGCAGTGTGTCTACGGTGAATGATTCTCCACTTCGATTCACTTCGCGCGGATCGATCACGACATCTGGTATTTCTGAAAATGCGAGAGTTGCCATCGCAAGCCTGTGTTCGATCGTTGCCGCTGCAACTCCGTCGCGAAGTGGACTCTGTCGCGCAGGGATGATCACAACACGGTCGCATTCAAGAAATTTCGCCGCCTCCAAGACCATCTGCGCATGTCGACGATGAGGTGGGTCGAATGTTCCGCCGAAGATCAGCGTGCGCTCTGGCCGATCGAGCTTGGATAAAATTGCCGACAATTCGAGGCTTAAGTTGCGTAGTGCGTCCCGAGCCGATGCACCGATCGCCGCAAGCTTTGCAATTCGATTTGGGCGCGAAATAAGAGCAGTTGCAAGCGATGCGATATCGAGCGAACCATTGATACGAACAAGCCCAGCGATCCACGGTGGAATATCTGTGGTGTGATCGTCGCTCACTGCGCGCAGAACTCCCCAATTCCAACCGCGCTGTGTCGCAAGTGATGCGAACGCAGCAGATTCCATGTCAACCATTCCAGCACCTGTTTGATCACGCAGTCTTCGCTTTGAAGATTGATCCGCACAGGGTTTGTCGACCGATGCGATCACAGTCGTGAGATTTGATCGCAGCGGTGGACAAAACGAAGGACTTGGACGGCAATATTCTGCACCGGCACCAATGATCATCTCCGCGCTTCGCACACTTGCGACGGTCAATGTCGGGTCGAGCGATCCCGCAAGTCCGGCAAGAATTACGATTCGACCCGCTGGAGAATCAGAAGCGCTCTTCGTTTTTTTCGATTGTGCCCAGCGCCAAACTGCGCCCGGTCCCACCCCGATGCATTCAAATAATGCAGGGATTCCAGACTTTCTAAAGCCAGATTCGATGATGCGCATTTCGAAACGGGTTGGCACAAGAATCAGCGGGGGGAGCTGAGATTCGCGATTCTGTTCAAGTTTGGGAATTTGTAAATTCATAGAAAGAAAGATGATTGCTGCTTCAGGGTTGAACGCTATACTCTTCGCCCCTCGGCCTCATCGTCTAGCCCGGTCTAGGACACGTCCCTCTCACGGATGGAACAGGGGTTCAAATCCCCTTGGGGTCATTGGTATATTGGGAGTTCCCACGGTGTGAGAGTGGGAACGAATGGTTTGGTTTCGCTTGTTTTGTGCTTGATTTGTGTCAGTTTGGTATTGGGCCCATCGTCTAGCCTGGTCCAGGACACCTCCCTTTCAAGGAGGACACATGGGTTCGAATCCCATTGGGCTCATTTTTCGGTTTCTGCTTCGGTTTCTGCTTCGGCTAATCTTGCGTGTTTTTGGGTATTTTTGCCCTTGGGTGCGTTATTCGCCGCAGCAATTATTTCGTTTCGTAGCAAAAGAATTGCTTTTCAGTAAAACTGGGGTAAGTTTCAACATTCTATGTATTTCCCACGCAACCATTTATCGTTCGTAATCGCTGTCTTGTGCTCTGCACACTCCGCATCCGCTGCTGTTCGTTATGTCGACGCATCGCTCGTCACGGGATTGAACAATGGCACATCATGGACTGATGCGTATCAAGGATCAACTGCAGTTGTGACTGCATTGAGTGCGAGCGTTTCTGGCGATCAGATTTGGGTGAAGGCAGGAACATATAAACCAACGACCACCTCGACGCGAACCATTTGGCACACGATGAAGACTGGTGTTGCGCTGTATGGCGGATTCGCCGGCAACGAGACAATGGTGAGCGAGAGAAACATCGCAGCGAATGTCACCACGCTTACCGGAGATTTGCTTGGCAACGATAATGGGACTGTCACCAACATGGCGGACAACGCGTATCACGTTGTCGTCGCAAGTAGTGTTGCAAACACTGCGATTCTCGATGGATTCTCAATCGTCGGTGGATATGCCAACGGCGCAACGGCATCCAATTATGACAAGGGCGGCGGCATTTTGATTCTCACCAGCGGAAGTCCAACCGTTCGAAATTGCAAATTCATCGGCAATCGCTGCACATTTGGTGGTGGCGCGGGATACATCTTCGGAGCCAATGGAACATTCCAAAGTTGTGAATTCACTGACAATGTTGGCGGGACATACGGCGGAGCATTTGATACCAACCAAACCACCGTCACATGGGAAAGTTGCATCTTCACAAATAATTCGGCGTCACGCGCTGGCGCAATCGAGTCGTATGGAAGTTCGCAAACGAAAATCACCAATTGTGTGTTTCGTTTGAACAAAGCGACGAGCACGAATTCTGGTGGCGCAATTTGGGCGGGCACAACTTCGACTGTCACAGTTCGCGATACGACATTTGTTGGCAACACGACGACTGCAACAACTGGTGCAGGTTTTTACAACACAAGCGGATCAAGCACGCTGGCCAACTGCATATTCTGGGGCAACACAGGCTCTGGCGGTGCGACTGCAAATAATCAAATCACCGCTGCGGGAGGGACTAATACGGTCAGTTATTCCCTCGTTCAAGGCGGAGCAACAGGAACTGGCAACGTGAACGTCGATCCACTTTTCGTCAATCTTGCAACTGGCGATCTTCACTTGCAGGCAACATCTCCCGCGATCGATGCGGGCAGCAATTCCTTGATTCCTGCGGGAATTACTGTCGATCGCGATGGGCTCACTCGTCGCTTCGACATCACAACAGTGGTCGATACAGGAGTTGGTCCAGCGCCAGTTGTTGATATGGGCGCATACGAAGTCCAAGGACCGCCACCTCCTCCACCATGCCCTGGGGATTTGAATCACGATCAAGTTGTGAGTGGCCCTGATCTTGCAACTCTGCTTTCAGCTTGGGGGACCGCAGGAGGCGATGTGAACGGCGATGGCTATACCGATGGTGGCGACCTGACCGAAGTGCTTTCAGGTTGGGGTCAGTGTCCTCTATAAGATTTTTGCTCGAAGAGTGATCGAATTCTGTTTCTTCAGAGTGTGAGAAGGCGCAATCGAAGCCTTCGCTAACATCACCCATAAGGTGATGGCGTGAATCTTTTTCAAGACGCAGTGACGCAAAGCACTCGAGATTGGCCGAGCGAGCGATTCGAATTGCTCTGGCAACAAGTCGTTGTTGCTGCGCCAACTGGGCCATTCACAATTGAACAAGTCGCAGCAATGCCAGTGATCACACATCCTGATTGGGGGAATGTTCCCGCAAGTGCGTGGGTGCAGATCACTGGAAAATTGGAACAGCGAACACCGATGGGATCTGTGCATCCCGACGGAGAAGAATGGTTCGTGCGAACGAGCGAAGGAAATCCAATCGCCGTCTATGTGATGACGCAGTCGCAGTATCCAGTGGGATCGCTCGTTTCAATCATTGGGCGAGATGCTGGAACAATTCGTTTGGC
>CAMBWI010000012.1 GCA_945871445.1 Singulisphaera sp. GP187
CACCTTCTCGACCTGCAATACTGCAAATCATGACACGAGACTTTCGGCGCAGACATCCTGCGAGACAAGCAGTGTTGTCGCTTGCAATGATGACGGAGTAGGTTGTGCGACCTTTACCTCGATCATGACTGCAGATCTTAGCTGTGGTACTGAGTACATCATTGCTTTGGGTGGTTATTCCGCCACAACACCTCTTGGAACTGGAACGCTCAATGTGAGTATTGCGAGCCCAGTCTCTTGCGGTACGCCATGCCCTGGCGACTTCAACAACGACGGCCTGCGCAACGGCGCTGATCTTGCCTTCATGTTGTCTGCTTGGGGAACAGCTGATGGTGATGTCAACGGTGACGGAACGACCAACGGAGCGGATCTTGCAGCTCTGCTCAGTGGTTGGGGTGATTGCCCACAGTAAGTTTCAGTGATTTAGATTCAAATAACCCCCCTCAGTTGAAAGACTGAGGGGGTTTTCTTTTCGGGAGTAAGTTTTTTTATCAATTGAGAAAATTTATGTCAGATTTCAGTGATTCTCTCGTATGTTGCCTATGTTGAAACCCGTCACATACCTATCAAATTTGCTTGCATGCTTGATCGCCGTGGTTGCATTTCCAAACGGCTTTGCCCAAGCGCAGACTTGTCCACAGAAAGCAACTGGTTCTTGCTTTGTTCCTCATCTAACTCCAGGATGTGATGATTCAGTTTGTTGCAATCTGGTTTGCGCTTTTGATTCATTCTGTTGCGAGACTGAGTGGGACTATCTTTGCGCTGAATACGCACGGAACAACTGTGAAGCTCCCCCGCCCCCGCCGGAAGAATGCGGTTCTCCGTCTGCTGGTCTTTGTACTGTGATTCATAAAACTCCAGCCTGTTCAGATGCTGATTGCTGTGAAACAGTTTGTGAATTTTTGCCATACTGTTGTCTGGTCGCTTGGGATTTGAGTTGTGTTACTGCAGCATTCCAAGCCTGCCAATCGTCTTGTGCGGCAGAATGTCCGTCCAATTCAATGCCAGAGAATGAACCTTGCGATCCAAATGGAAGTGTAAATTCTCCTTGCATCGATGGGAGTCCAAATACCACACTCTTGACTCTTCAAAATTCCAAGACGATTTGTGGGAAATTTCACTTTGTGAGTGGTGGAACTGACGGCTTACCAGATCTCGATGCTTACAAAATTGTTCTCCCAGATCCCGATGGTGATGGATTTGCAAGAGTGAGCATTGATATTCAAGCTGAGTATGGAACAATTGACAGCGGAACTGTTCCAGTTTTTGTTGCGCTTTTATCGCAACCATGCGCACCACTCTCGAGTGCGGAGTTTTCTATTCAGACGAGTGGATGTTTCTCAAATAATCACATTGAATGCGTTTCCGCCGGCACTTGGTATGTCGTGGTTGCTCGCGGGACTTTTCCAAATGCCTCAGAATTCACTTACGGTTGTCCAGAAGTACAAAATTACAATTTGAAAGTGAGCTGGGATAATGTGTGCTCCAATCAATGCGGTTCACCTGGAGATTGCTTTGCAAAGCACTCTACGCCTGGTTGTGAGATTGCAACATGCTGTAATTCAGTTTGTGCGATCGATCCAATTTGCTGCCTAAAAGCATGGGATCAAATTTGTGTTGATTTGGCAGTATCTATCTGCAATCCACCCGTTCCTACCAATGATGAATGCTCGCAAGCGACTCAGATTTCTTTGGGCGAAGTTCCATTCACACTCATCCGCGCAACTGTCGGAAGTGGTCTCGTTCCAGCTGATTGCATTACGCTTTCTCCAGAAATTCTTGCTTCTTGGAGTATTGAAGATCAAATTACTGGCACCCCGACCGGAACCTCCTACAACTACGGGCCTGCTGATTCTGGAGAATTGGTAGGTGGGACAATGCTTTCATGTGTCCACACAAATCTATTAACGTTCTATGCGACAGAACCTGGTAATGGCTCAGATTATGCCTTGCGAACAAATTACTGGAGTGTCGGTGACTATTACCAGGTCAAGGTGAACACGTTCAATTATGGAAGTATTTCCATCTCGTGGGATCAAGCGCGGAACTCCTTAGGCCCAGCGACATCTGATCTCGTCATGAGCATAAATGGCGGTTCAACATGGACACCACTGCTTTCCAATTATTCTGTCCTTATTGCGACCGGAAACACCGCTTGGAATACCGTTACATATCAACCTGCGTTTACTCGAACTGTTTCAGTGCCAGTAGCAGCTTCGAATCAAGCAAGCGTGCTCTTCCGTATGAAATCAACAGTTGCAGCCCTCGGAAACACCGGCGCATATCGCATTGACAACATTGTCATCACTGGCACTCGCTTAACTCCTATTGTCGGCGATGTTTGGTTTCGGCTGAAAAATGTACGAGGTCAGATTGCTGCTTCCACCTGTGGACCAGAACCATTTAATACTGCTCTGCTTGTTTATCCGTATCCATGTAATGTGAACTCGACAGCAATCTCCTGCAATGACGACAACACAAATTGCGCAATAAATCAATCAAGTGCAACAGTTCTCTTTTCTGCTCAATGTGGAAGTGAGTATCTCATTCGTATTGCGAGTGTTGGAGGCTCTATTGGAGCTGGAACATTAAATGTGACATCGACTCAACCCGCTTGCATCACTTGTCTCGCTGATTACAACAACGACGGTCAACGAAACGGAACAGATTTGGCCTATCTACTTTCTGGTTGGAACACGCCTGTCGCTGATGTAACGGGTGATGGAGTGACTGACGGCGCAGACCTCACGCTTTTACTGAGCGGATGGGGTGCTTGCCCCTAACCCTTTGAATTGCGCCATCGAGATCAAGTCAAACTAGTTTGATCAAACTATTTTGAGCGACCTGCGCATGATCTTGCCAGTTGGATTGCGCGGGAGCGGATCGAGAAGTCGTATTTCTCTTGGCACTTTGAACTGCGCAAGATGCTCGCGACACCAAGTCCGAATCGCAACCTCATCGAAGGTCTCGCCTTCTTTTAACTCGACGAAGGCAATTGGTAGTTCACCACGGGATTCGTCTGGCATTCCAATGACCGCACTCGCCTTGACTGACGGATGACGGTCGAGGACTTCTTCGATCTCACGCGGAAAGACATTCTCCCCAGCGATAATCATCATTTCTTTGATTCGCCCTGTAATAAAAAGATGTCCATCACTATCGACGCGCCCCATGTCTCCAGTGCGAAAGAAACCTTGCTCATCAAAGGCTGCTTTCGTTTCTTGGGGGAGATTCCAATATCCCGCCATCACATTTGGACCGTGGATACGAATTTCTCCTTCGCCGCCTTGTGGGACATCGTTTCCATCACTGTCGACGATTCGCTCTTGAACATTCTTGAGCGCACGCCCAACACTTCGCCACTTCCACTCTAAAGGCATGCACCAGTTGGTCACTGGCGCAGTTTCGGTAAGGCCATAACCCTCGCTGATACGGATGCCAAATCGTTCGAGGAATGAATCGGAAACTGCTTGCGGTAACGGTTCTCCCCCGCTGACAACATATCGAAGAGTGGCAAGATCTTCCTTGGTGGCATCTTTGACAAGTCTGATTGCGCTATACATAGACGGAATTGCAACGAGCACAGTTGGTCGATGTGTGCGTGATAAGGAAACAAGTTTACGGGGAACAAAGCGCGCGGTGTAAATCGCAAGGCAGCCGATCGCCAGAGGGAGAAGTGTGAGAACGGTTAATCCAAAGGTATGAAATTGCGGCAACACGCCCAGCATCGTGTCGGAACGATCAAACTGTGCTCGGTCGACGATCTGTTCGATGTTTGCATTGAGATTGCCTGCGGTCAGCATCACCCCCTTGGGTCGACCACTCGTCCCAGATGTGTACAAAAGCACCGCCAAATCGTCTGGCTTCATGCGTTTGGAAAACCGAACCGGAGGAATTCCGCCAAATTTCATTTGATCCATGCGGATTGGCGTCACTCCGCTTGGAAGACCACCGACCAAATCAACCATTGGGCCAACTGTGATGCATGCGTCAATTTCAGCATCTGCGCAGACATATTCCAAGTCGGATTTGGATAGCAAATAGTTCAATGGGACGATCGTTCGCCCAAGCATCCATCCTGCCATCACAGCTGGGGGGAAAAGCCCAGATGTTGGAAGCATGATTGCTATACGAGGCCGATCAGAGACGGAACTGATTTTCTTAGCAAGGTGCCACGCCACAAAGAGCAGTTCGAAAGCTCGCCACGATCGCTGATCATCAATGACTGCGACGCGCCACGGACGAAGCAATATGTTGCGTTGAATGTCTTGGAGCAATTTCATTGACTTGCGCCATTGGGTGGCATGATTGTAAGATACTCCACGTGCAAGGATGCAACCGGCGCGAGTATCGCGCGATCATTTTATCGATTTGGAGTGCGCTTTTATTTGTTTGCGCTTCCTGCGAGAGCCAGCCGAAAACTGGAAATCTATCTTCTGCAGTCTCGCGGTATGAGGAAGGTCGATACGCAGTCGCACTGACCGAAAGTGAAAGCCTCGTTCGCAGTGCTGATCGTGCAACATCTGCACAAGGCGCATTGATTGCTGCAATGAGTTCTTACAAACTTGGAAATATTGATGAAGCACAGCGATTTGCAACGCAAGCCAGTTCTGCGCAAGATCGAAATGTCTCTGGTGGCGCATTGGTTCTGCTTGGCGACATAAAATTGTCGCAGCAGAATAGTCAGGAAGCTGCGAATTTCTATTCTCAGGCCGCGGCGAAACTTTCTGGATCTGATGCGATTCGTGCAAGTGATTGCGCAGAGCGTGCGAGTGCGATGGCGCAAACGCCAAGTACCCCCACTGTTGCCGTCATTGCAAAGGCGCGTGACAAATCAGAGGATGCGGAAATCGCACCTGCTGCTGCGTGGACACTGACCCCCAAGTCTGCAGGTGCTTCGACTCAGAGTGTTGCAAAGAAAGAGAATCCCAAAACCGAAACCGTCCAATCGAAAGACCTTGCTCCAGTACCCGTTGTTGCAAAGTCAAAACCCGTTGGAAACGCTGTTGCAGATCGCGAGTTCACAATTCGCGCTGGCAGTTACAGCAAGCAGTCCGCAGCCGAACAACGAAAAAAAGATTTGGCAAGTGACTTGAAACGCTCAAAGGCTCCTGCAGCTCGCATTGACACGATTCACACTGCCAAGGGAGAAGAACTTTTCGCAGTGCGTATTGGAACATGGTCTACGCGAGCCGAAGCGGAAAAAGTGCTCAATGTGATCGCACGCCGAGATTTGATGGTTGGAGCGATCGATCCAGATTGATTTTGACTCTCTGCCGCGAAGCGGAATCACTCATCACGATTCATTAAGAATGTTGCAGTGTTTGCGAAATAGCGATTCATAACGGCACGGTCAGGCTGGGGGATTTTGGCATCTTCGAGCGCCCCCGTCATTGCTGCGACCCAGGCATTTCGCTCTGCGACGCCGATTGAAAATTGATGATGCCTCATTCGCAACCGAGGATGACCTTTTCGAATGCTGTAGGTCTCTGGTCCACCGAAATACTGGATCAGAAATTCCGCCTGATTTCGAATCGGTTCTTCAAGATCATTTGGAAACATTGGTCGCAGAAGTTGATCGATGGCAATCCTTGCGTAAAAAGCACGCGCAATACGCCAGAACGATTCTTCGCCCAGTCGAGCAAAGAGTTCTCGAGGGTCTGGTTCGTGGATGCTTTGAGATTCTTTGGGATTGATGGACATCGGTGCTATTCTATGAAGCATGCGAATTGCCGTCATGGTCGCGTGGATTCTTTGCACTGTATTGCAGGCATCGTCGCCGACACAAACAGTTCCAACTTCAAAGATCCCCCCATCGTTATTGCGACCGATTCCTTCGACTGGTGGAATTCAACCTGCGGTCGATCCTGCGATTCTCAATCCATCCGATGGCACTGCTGGGACTCCGCAGTCTTATGAACGAAGTGCAAAGGACTTCGTTCAAACAAAGTTTGGAACGCGTCGTGGAGCGACGCGGATTCAGAATATCGCACTACTGAATCAGTGGAAAGATCCATCGTCTTGGCAGCCACTGTGGGATGCGATGAAAAAAGAAAAGGATGATGTGAGATTGGCTTTCCTTGATCACCTTGCCAGTCAAGGTGGACTTGGTCAAGGAATGCTTGCCAAGATTGCAATACGCAGCGAAGAATCGACCATGCGGCACGAAGCTTCGAGACGAATTGTGCGTCCAGCATGCGATGAAGTCATTGCAATTATTGAACTCGGTTTGCGAGATGAACGACACATTGTCGTCAATCAGTCTGGTTTGTTGGCAGGAAAAGTTGACGCATTTGCCGTGATTCCATCGCTCATCTTTGCGCAAGTCACCGCAGATGAAAAAAAAACCAAGGGCGACTTGGCTTGGATCGCCATTGGATCAAATACCCACTACATCGCAAATGTGACTGCGGTTGTCGGCGATAATTCGGGCGCATTTACTCCTGTGATTGGAAATCTGCAAACTGGAGTTTTGATGCGAGTCCAAGATGCGATGGTTTACAACTATCGATCTGATGCACACCAATCGCTTATCTCGCTGACTTCGAGAGATTTTGGACAATCCACTGCGGGTATGGGTTATGACATGAAGCGTTGGTGGACTTGGTTCAACACCGAATATCTGCCTTTCAAGCAAGCGCAGGCAGCGAGTCAAATCGTTCCGGTAACTGACCCAGAAAAGCCCGATGCGCCTCAATCACCGCCGCCCACGGCTCCGCCTGCTGAAAAAACCTCACTCTAAACCGCGCACGCTTCTGAACAGACTGCAGTCGAGAGAGCGAGATAGTCTTCAGGGCAGTTGTAAGCCTGCGCTGAAATTCGCGCGTACCACCCACCTCCCCAATCAATGATCGGGACTTCAATTTTATGCTTCTCATAGAGAGCAGCTTGAAAGTGTGCGACTGATGAGAATCGAGTAGAGATTGCAGATGGAAGTGGAATTGTTGCCATCGAGCCAATCATCGAACCGTCGAGGGGAGAAATTGAAGCAGTAGAAAAGTCCTCGCAGAGTTTTTTCTGCGCCCAAGTCGCAAGTTGATGATTGTGTTCGCAGATACCACCAGGAAATCCACTGCGAACGAATTCGATTGCGGTTGGAATTGTCAACCACGGCGCAAAGTCACGAGTGCCTTGCCAATCAAATTCTTCTGCGAATCCATATCCGTGAAGATGACTTGTTGTTTCAGGATGTGTCCACGGCTCAGTCTCTGAAGATGCCACGAGAAAAGCAGATCCTCTTGGGGCGCAAACCCATTTATGCAAATTCCCTGTGTACCAATCTGCGCCAATCTCATCAATTTTCAAGTCAATCATTCCAGGCGCATGAGCACCATCAACCAAACAAAGAACACCTTGATTGCGACACGCGCGCGCAATTTCTGCGACTGGCAAGATGACTGCAGTTGGACTTGTGATGTGATCGACAATTACGAGGCGCGTCTTTTTATCGATGGCTTGCACAAATCTGTGAAAGATATTTTGATGATCCTTCAGAGGAAGAGGAATATCGACAATGACAGTCTCACAACCGAAACGTTCGCAGCAAAATTGCACGGCTTGGCGAACTGCGTTGTAGCCGTGATTTGTAAGCACGATTCGGTCGCCATTCTTCCAAGCAATGCTTCGAAGTACTGATCCAACACCAGATGTTGCATTGGTGACAAGTCCGATTCGATTTGGATCCGTGCCGACATAATCACCGAGCAGGTGCTTGACGATGCCAAGGTGATCTTTCAATTTTCGGGCGATCATCTCTACGGGACGCGCTTCAAATTTGGCTCGCCATTCTTCAACGGCAATTCGAACGGGTTCTGGGAGTGCGCCAAATGAGCCGTGATTGAGAAAAACGATGCCTTTTTCAAGCCTGTAAGCCTCGCAGACGGCTTTTTCGCATCTGGGAGGGGGTTGAGTGGGATCAAATTTAATCGAGGCAGGCATAGGAACAAGCAAGTCTAATTCAATTACGAAAAAGGGGTTGAACCCTTACAGGTGTCAGGCTAACATATACCGTACAAATGTAATGTGATCCACGCAATGCAACCGATGAGAGTGAAATCATGAAAAGAATCAATCAAATCACTTCCCGCTTCATTGGCCAAAGCCAGTTGCCAGACCGGAACCAGTTGCCGGGTCGTGCGCTTCAGGCACTCAGCGAGCCCATCGTTTGTCTTGGGCCTGGCGGAGATTTTGTCACTCAAATCGTTGCAGATGAAATGGGCGAAATGATCTTTGTATCGCAGAATTCTGGCGACTCTTCAGGACAGACTTTGCAATTCATCGAGCAACCAATTGATTGGCTCGAAAGACTATTTGGAATTGGTGGCAGATTGGTTGGTCACACAGTTCAAGAGTCGCCACTTCAAGAAAAACCTCGAGGGATTTCAGCTGGGCCGATATCAACAACACCAGCAAAAGCCCTCGAAATGATTCGCAATGGTCGAGGTCGTGGTGCTCCCCCACCAACTGTTTATGTCTATCGCCGCGTGACTGAAACGTATCCAATTGAATCTCAAAAAACAAGTCAATCGCATGAAACCGAAAGGATGAATCAACAAAATGAATCTCACACCAAAGCAAATGCGGATCTTCAACTTCGTTCGCCAGTTCAGAGTAATGAACGGATACTCCCCGACTCTGCAGGAAATTGCGGACGAACTCGCCGTGAGCAAAGTCACCGTGTTCGAGCATGTGGAGGCTCTCGTCGAGAAAGGCGCCCTGAAGCGCAACCCGAACAAGGCTCGCTCTTTATCTGAAGTGGATGATGCGGTTCGACCTGATGAAGGCTCTGGACTTTCATTTCCGCTCCTTGGACGGATTGCTGCAGGGATGCCGATCGAACGCTGCGCTCAAGATGAAAAAATTCAACTTGAGGAGATTTTTGGGCGTACCACAGCAAGGCGCGGCGAAATGTTTGCTCTGCAAGTTGAAGGAGAATCGATGCGTGACGAGGGAATTCTCGATGGCGATTATGTGATCGTAGAAAGAAGGTCAACGGCCCGAAACGGTGAGCGTGTTGTCGCTTTACTCGAAGATGGTGAGACCACGCTGAAGTCCTATTTCAAAGAGCGAAACGGAACAATACGACTTCAACCTTCGAATCCTGCATTTGAACCAATCATTGTGAATGAATGCACAATTCAAGGAGTCGTGATCGGCGTGATGCGCCGATACTGATTTGAATCGACGACAAATTGAATCAGTAGACGCTCGAAGGAAAATAGTAATCCTTCGCATTCTCTGGCAGAATCAAATCGACATCGATCACTAAGTGGCGAGGCATGAACTGTAATTTCTTCGCTCGTTGTCCACCAGTAAGGACGGTCGATGCCAATTCCATACCAATGGCGATCATTGATGGCGGATATGTAATGTCCGCTGGAAACATCGGATCTTTGTCCATCACGCGCTTTACGATGTCTTTCATACCTGCCCCGCCAAGAATCCAGACACCTGTGATTCCCTTTTCTTCAAGCGCATTTTCTGCGCCGAGGGCCATGTCATCGTCGGATGCCCAGATTGCATTGACCTTTGGTGATTTGGTCAACAAAGTCTCCGTCACTTCAAGAGCCTTTTGACGATTCCAATTTGCCGCTTGCTGGCCAACGATCTTGATCCCCGGTTCGGCCTGAAAGACTTCCAGTGCGGCAGTGACTCGTGCTGTGTTCACAGTGCAAGGAATGCCTTCAAGGATAATGATCTCGCCCTTTGCTTTGCCTTTGCCACCAAGTTTTTGCACCATAAATTCAGCACTCTTGCGACCGAATGCTGTGTTATCGCCTTCGATAAAAATATCGGCGACAGGCTTGAGAAATCCTCGGTCGACATTCACAATAAGGATTCCACGGCTATGGGCTTCTTCAGCGACTGGTGTGAGTGGCGCAGATTCCGTGGCAAGAATTACAAGAGCGTCAACCTTCTTTGCCATCAAAGCTTCGATATCTGCGATTTGCTTTTCAGGAGTTTCAGCAGTTGCAATCGTCCAATCAATTTCTGGATGAAGCTTGGAACATTCTTTCGCCCACCACACAACGCCTGCAGTCCAACCATGATCTGCTGCAGGAATTGAAACGCCGATTTTTAACTTTGCGCTCGCCACTTGTATGGCGGGAGAATGCGACACAGTGGACAAAGGAATTGGCTGTGCTGCGGAGAATCCAAAGAGTGTCAATCCCACAAGCGTGCAAGTAAGCAAAGATAAAAAGAAAAAATTATTTTTTGTTGGTCGCATATTTAGCAAAGTACACGCTTTACACACTGTCTGCGAGTTGCAGAATCACTCTCGAGAACTGCGCTGAACGAGCACCGCAAGAACGATCACTGCGCCTTTGACAGCTCCCTGCCAATACGGACTCACTCCAGAAATGGTCAAGATGTTGGTGATCATCCCCAAGATCAGCACTCCGACGACTGTTCCCCACACACGACCAAATCCGCCACGAAGGCTCGTGCCGCCGATCACAACCGCTGCAATCGCATCAAGTTCACTGCCAAGCCCCAGTTGCGAAGTCGAAACTGAATTCATTCGCGAGCTTTGCACAAGTGCTGCAATTCCAGCAAGAAGTCCCATGATCGCATAGACGCGCAATCGAACCCACGAAACTGAAATCCCTGCATAACGGGCCGCAGTTTCATTTGCACCAACAGCCACAAGTTGTCGACCGAATCGAGAACGCGAAAGAAACCACTGTGCAATAATTGCCACTGCGAAAAAAATCACTGTGCTGTATGAAATCGTCAGTGGCTTTCCAACTGCGTTGGCAAGTCCTGGAATTGGGATTCCGCCACGACCAAGCGCGCTGAACATTGTTGCGCTTTGAGATCGAATCTCTCCAGCATCTGCGATGGCAAGTGAAATCGATCGAAACGCAGCAAGCCCTCCGAGTGTTGCGATAAATGGTGCAATACGACCAAAGACAACCAGTACACCATTGAATGTCCCTGCAAGAGTTCCAGCGAAGATCGTGACAGCACCGCTAAGCAAGACTGCATTCAATTCTGAAGTGCCATTCTCAATCAGCGCATTCATTGTGGTCATTCCAATAGCCGCCGCAAGAACCACCATACTTCCCACGGAAAGATCGATACCTGCGGAAATGATGACAAGCGTCATGCCGACTGCAAGAATTCCAACGGGAGCATTGGAGTTGAGCATCGCTCGAAAATTTTCGGGGTTGAGAAAATCGAAACCTTGATTGAAAGTGCTGACTGCAAACAGAATGACAAATGCAACAAGAACACCCCACATCTCAAGTGCACGCTGCGAAGAGCGAAGTATGTTCGCCATTTGTGGGTTCATTTTTGCGAATCGCTTTCTTGAGAGAGTCCAGATGCGATACGAACGATTCGTTCTTGGCAATCTTTAAGTGCGAGTGTTTCACGCGGAATTTCACCGACGATTGTTCCTTTGCGCATCACGATGACACGGTGGGAGATGCCAATGACCTCAGGAAGTTCCGAACTAATCACAATGCATGCCAGTCCTTCGCGCGCAAGATTTGCGATAATTCTATAAATCTCACTGCGTGCGCCGACATCAACACCGCGTGTTGGTTCATCGATGATCAACACATTTGGCTTTGTTTCAAGCCAGCGTGCAAGCGCAACTTTTTGTTGATTACCTCCAGAGAGAGTAGATATTGCTTGCATTGGCCTTGCACAGCGGATTTTGAAAGTATCAATCCAGTTTTTGGAAATCCGCTGTTCGGATTGAGAATCGATCACCATCCCACCAAGACGAGAAACCGTATCAAGCGACGGGAGCATCATGTTGGAGATAAAGGAAAGAGTGATATGAAGTCCTCGATGCTTGCGGTCCTCACTGACGTATGCGACCCCAGCCTCCATCGCTGATCGTGGATTGGCGAATCGAATGTCGCGCCCTTGGATTCGAAGGATCCCTTCACACGGTCGAATGCCGACGATCGCTTGCGCAGTTTCAGTTCGACCGCTTCCAACCAAACCAGCGATACCAAGAATCTCGCCAGGCGCGACAGCAAATGAAATATTGTGGGTTTTCTTGCTTGCACCAAATCCAACGACTTCGATTGCAGGGCTGGTACTGGATGAGTAAAACTTTTCAGGATAGATCGAAGAAAGTTCGTGGCCGACCATCGCATTCGCAAGTCGCCCTTCATCTGCGACAGCACCATCTTCACCTTGAATGACTCCACTTGGACCTCGCGCAAATGACTGAACAAGCTTTCCATCACGCAGAACAGAGATTCGATCTGCGATTGAAACCACTTCATCAAGATGGTGTGAAATGAAAAGAATGCAGCGACCTTCGTCGCGCAAGCGCCGCATCACAGCAAAGAGTTGATTGGATTCGACTTCGCCTAAGACAGCAGTTGGTTCATCGAAAATCAGGACGCGAGCATCACTTGCAAGACATTTCGCAATTTCAACAAATTGCTGTTGAGCTATTGAAAGGTCGGAAGCTGGCGTGGAAAGTTTGAAGTCAACGCCAAGTTGGCGAAGAAGTTGGCTAGCGCGAATGCGTTGTCGTTGTTGATCAACAGCCACGTTGAAGAATCTGGTTGGTTCTCGTCCGAGAAGGACATTCTCTGCGACATTGAGTGTGCCAATCAGATGCAGTTCTTGATGCACCATCGCAATCCCTGCGCGGATCGCATCAGAAGGTCGAGTGAATTGCCTAGGTGTTCCATTGAGCGTGATCAATCCTGATGTCGGACGAATGACGCCAGAGAGAACTTTCATCATCGTGCTTTTGCCTGCACCATTCTCGCCGACAATCGCATGAATCTCACCAGTACAAAAAGAAATCGAGACTGAATCAAGCGCACGAACTCCTGGATAGTCGACCGTCACAGAGTTCAGGAGAAGAATTTCACGGTTCATTTCTTCCTGATTTCTCTTGTGATCTCTTTGGTGATCTTTGTGTTGATCTTTGTGCCCTTGCACTGAAGAAGATATTGGAGTCGATCTTGCCACCATCGAAGGAAGAAGGATAGGGTCGAAACTCAATTGGAATTTGATGACGCAGGCAATCCAGTTCGCAGTCCAGTCGCAAGCAATCGAGTGAAGTCTGCGGCTGCTTTGACCGGATCTCCCTGGCTCATACGCCGAACAAGAGCGCTTCCAACAATCGCAGCATCAGCATATTTCGTGACTGCAGCGACATGCTCTGGAGTTGAGATTCCAAATCCTGCAGCAATGGGGAGTTTGCTAAATGATCGAATTGCGTTTACAGAGTCAGCAATCTCTGGACTTGATTTTTGCTCGCCGGTCAAACCAGATCGTGCGAGGAGATAGATGAATCCCCTGCATGAATTTGTGATCTGCGCCATGCGATCTGGCGAAGTTGTTGGCGCAACAAGCAGAGCAAGAGCCAAATCACGACTTTCACAAAGATGAGAAAGTTCACTGGCTTGCGAAAGATCCATATCAGGAACGATCAATCCATTGAATCCAGAATCAGCGGCCTGCGAAATAAAAGTTTTCGCTCCAATTCTTGTCACAATCGAAACGCTGACCATTGCAATCAATCCGACTGAAGTTTTCGCACGGGCAACACGCACAGCATTGAAGACACTGTGCGGATCAGCGCCAGCTTGCAATGCATCATGCATGCTTGCAGAGATCACTGGTCCATCGGCAATTGGATCGCTGAATGGAATGCCGACTTCGATGATCGAAGCTCCTGCATCTGCAATCGACTCGATCGCAGAAGTTGTCACATCCAAAGACGGATAACCGCCAGTAATGAACGGCATCAACGCAGTTTTCTTTTCGGCACGAAGAGAATCGAAGATGCGAGTTATCTGCGTTGACACGAAGCGAAGAGTAGCGCCGTCGCTCTGGGAAATGGGGCGGCTGGGATTCGAACCCAGGTCTCACCGATTATGAGTCAGGGGCTCTGGACCGCTGAGCTACCACCCCAATGTAAAGACCATTCTGAGACAAAAACAAAGAGGATACGAAGACCAATCGAAAAAGCATACAAGTTTACTTGCCGAGAGTATGATTTGGTGCCACAATAGCACGAACCGTGATTTCACTCCTGCACCCAACTCTCTTTGCCCTCCTACTGACGCTTGCGGCGTTGGGTGCTCCACTCGTCTGCAATGGAAGTTCCATCGTTTTCCGTGGTTCCAAGATTGTTGCAGTGGATTCGGATTTCAGGCATAGGGGAAGTGACAGTAGTGCAACTGCAAGAGCGATTCGGGCTGGCACTCTTTGCTTTCGCACAACAAAGCACAGTAGCAATCCTGCACAATTAACCAATCACTGGTCGCAAGTTTCGATCGAGACTTGTTTATCAGCAGTGCCTCCTCCGTACGTTCAGGCTTGATGGGTCCCTAGCCCGCAACGGGCTTCGGACTCTGAAGACGCTTCATGCAAGCGTCCCCTGCGTACATCTTCTTTTTTATGACACCTCGGCGGACTCTCCCGCTTCTTTTGAAAGTTTTCTCAAATGCCAATTCCAGTCATTGATTTTTTTATCCGTAAGACATTCGGAACACAAAACCAACGCATGGTGCGTCGCTATCTACGCATCGTGGATAAGGTCAGCGAACTGGAATCAAAATTCGCAGCGATGAGCGACTCCGAGATTCGTGGAATGATTCATATTTTTCGAGAACGTGTTCGTAAAGGCGAAAAGCCGTACGACATGATTCCTGAAATCTTTGCGTGCGCACGAGAAGCAATGGATCGTTCGGTTGGAATTCGCAACATTTTCAACCCAGCACTTGGATTCGATCCTCAGTGCCTCCCTGAATCAGCTCGCAAAGCATTTTTGGAAACTCAAGCGATGATGGCTGCAACATCTCCGCGCGAACCTTCGGGAGACCTTCGTGGTTGTCATGGTGACATTCCTGGATGGCAATTGCTCGACATTCCAATCGTCGTCTATCAAGCGGTCCGCGAACTCCTTCCAAATAGCCGACCACCATTTCGCGCACGACCATTCGATGTGCAAATCATTGGTGGAATTGTTCTCAGCGAAGGTCGAATCGCCGAAATGAAAACCGGCGAGGGAAAGACGATCGTTGGACCTTTGGCCTGCTATCTGGCAGCCGCAGAAGAGAAACAAGTCCATGTCGTCACGGTGAATGATTATCTTGTTCAACGAGATCGCGATTGGACATTCCCATTCTTTTATGCAGTTGGTCTGACTGTTGGCGCAATTCACCCGATGCATATGCAAAGGCCCAGTGAAAAAGGAACTGCGTATTCGTGCGATGTGGTCTATGGAACCACCAGCGAGTTTGGATTTGACTATTTGCGCGACAATATGAAAGTCCGCGCTATTGATCAAGTGCAGCGATCTCGTCACTTCGCAATCGTGGATGAGGTTGATTCGACGCTGATCGATGAAGCCCGAACACCTTTGATCATTTCTGGTCCCGCATACAACGCACAACCTCGATATGAATTGTCGAATCGTTTGGCGATTCATCTTGTTGGAAAGCAGAAAGAGTGGCAGGCTGCTGAAGACAAACTACAACATTGCCGTGCGCTGATGGCGGGCGCAGAAGGTGATATTCGAAACGCTCGTGACAAAAGTTTGGTGCCCACGATAAAGAAAAGATTTGACGATGCACGAAAGCAGTTGCCAGTTCTCGAGCGTGAGCGAGATCGCTTTACTCAATTTTACGAACTTGAAATGGACAAAAAACGTGCGACGTTGACGCATGATGGTGTTGAAGAAGCACAGAAAGAAGCGAAGATTGGCTCGTTCTATGTTGGCGAAAATATGGATATGCCTCACCTTCTCGAACAATCTGTTCGTGCGCATACGGTCTATCAACTCGACCGTGATTATGTTGTTGCGGCAGATGAGGATGGACAATTAGGCGTTGTCATCGTCGATCAAAACACTGGCCGAAAGATGGTTGGGCGTCAATGGTCAGATGGTTTGCATCAAGCTGTGGAAGCAAAGGAAGGCGTGCGTATCAAGGAAGAGACGCAGACGATGGCAACCATCACGATTCAAAATTACTTCAAACTCTATAAGCGTCTCTCTGGAATGACTGGAACGGCGGATACAGAAGCAACTGAATTCCACGAAATTTATGGATTGTCGGTTGTGTCGATTCCAACAAATGTTCCGATCGTCCGTATCGATCGACAAGACCTTGTCTTCTTGTCTCAGAAAGATAAATGGGAACGCATCGTCGATGAGATCAAGCGCATCCATGACACGGGAGCGCCTGTTCTTGTTGGAACAACGAGCGTGGAAAAAAGCGAAATGCTCAGTCGCATGTTGACCGAAAAACATGGCATTCGCCACGAAGTTCTCAACGCAAAGCAACACGAACGCGAAGCGGAAATAATTATTGGTGCAGGCCAACTTGGAGCGGTGATGATTGCAACCAATATGGCAGGTCGCGGTACGGACATCAAATTAACTCCACTGCAACCCGAAGCATTGATTGAACATTGGAAGAGGCGTGATATTGCGCCACGCGAAGCAGATGCCGCTGCAGGCGAAGAAGCATGTTTGGTTCACATTCATCGCCACCTCGCAAGTCAATCTATGAAATTGCCCGCCAAGGAACTTGAATCGATGAGTGCTGACGAAGTGCGAAGAAAATTGTTGCAACACTGGGTCACTGAAGCGAGTGATCTGCCACCCAAGAAGATTCAAACGATGTTGAACAAAGCGTTGGAATCCGAACTGGATCAAGCTGGATGGAGCATTCACCGTTTGAAGTTTTTCCCGACTGTTGATGAACTAGGAGGACTTCATATCGTTGGAACAGAACGACACGAGAGTCGCCGAATTGATAATCAACTTCGAGGCCGTTCTGGTCGGCAAGGTGACCAAGGTCAAACGCGGTTCTATCTCGCGCTTGATGACGATTTGATGAAGATGTTTGCTGGACGAACGACACTCAATGTGCTCAGTCGTATGGGGATGAAAGAAGGCGATGCCATCGAAGCACCGATGCTTTCTCGTGCTGTCGAGAAAGCGCAGCGCAAAGTTGAAGAGCGAAACTTCCAGATGCGCAAAACCATTTTGGATTATGACGAACCGATGGAAGTTCAGCGTCGAAACTTCTATGGTCGTCGGCAACCGATTCTTGAAGGTCGAGCCATCAGAGATGTCGTCTTAAAGTTTCTCGACGAAGCGGTCGCAGATGCGGCAGCGACCTATCTGTCGCCATTGCATATTCCAGGAGCGATTTCGCAGTGGGTTTGGGAGTCTTTTGGGGTCATGATCGATGCTGAAAGATTCAAAGGCAAAGACCGTGATCAAGTTTTGAAAACAATTACAACCGATGCGCCTGAAGAGGCATCGTCGCAGATCAATGTCACTATTGGCGAATACATTCCAGATGATTCTGATCCTTCTGAATGGGATCGTGATGGAGTCATTGATTGGGCTCGCACTGCATACGGCGCTGTGATCACAGCAGAGATCATCGAGAAGGAAGGACGACTTGGAGTTGTTCAACGCCTCGAAGCTGCATCGCAAGCGAAGTTTGCAATGATTGATCTCAGTCCGCTTGAACCATATCTCCTGCCGGGATATGGCGCAAAGGATTTGATGAACTGGGCGGAGCGAATGCTCGGCGTACCACTTGATGCAGAAAAGATGGGAGATATGCGAGATCCTGCTGACGCAACTCGACGGATGCAAGAAGCTGTCCGAGTTGCATATCGCAAACGCGAAATTGAATATCCGATTGACTTTGCAATCGAATTTGTAAATATCAATATTCAAGCTTTCCCAGAAGCATCTTTGACTCAGTTTTGCGGTTGGGCCCGTGGACGATTCGAATTGAATTGGACGCCTCAGGCACTCCCATCTGCAGATCCTGCAGAACTTCGGCGAATCTTGTTGGCTGAAGCGCAATCATGGGATGCCAATCGCATCAACGATCGGGTCACGCGCATACTTGCTGCATTGCGTACAGCAACGCCAGGCGCAACTGAAAACGCAGACCTTATGACCGATGCGATTGATGGGTGGTTGACTCAGAACATATTTGTCCGCTTGAGCGAATCCGAGCGAGCGGAGGTCAAGAGTGATCCAGAAAGTTTTCTGCGGCAAAGACTCACGCGACTGCTTCGAGAAGAATTAGAGCAATTTGAACGCTTTGTATTGCTGCAGATTCTTGATCAAGCATGGAAGGATCATTTGCACAGTATGGATCAGATGCGCGATTCGATTTCCTTCCGTTCGTTCAGTCAAAAAGATCCTCGAATTGAATTCAAAAAGGAATCTTCCAGACTGTTCGGCGAGATGCTGTCCAATGTGCGAGAGCGAGTGACTGATTTGGTTTTCAAAGGCAAATTGTCGCCACAAGCGATGCGTCCGCCAACGCAACCAGTCGTCATGACTGAGGCGGAAATCGAGCAATCGACAGAAACTGCACCTGCAGCAAGTGCTGTGGCTCCAATTGGCTCGGTGGTTCCAACGCAAGCACAAGAGCGAGACATCGCAATTGCAGATCAAGCCGGCGCACCGACTGGTCGTGCCGCAGCAGCGGTCGCTGCATCAGGAACATCAATGAATCGACCACCGAAAGTTGTTGTGCCAATTGGTGGTCCGATGGCTGTCGGGCGAAATGAAACGTGCCCTTGTGGGTCTGGGAAAAAATACAAACAGTGCTGCGGTAAGAAATGACCAGAATTTCTCAAGACCGCTATACTTCCTGCCCGCATCGCGCCTCCTTAGCTCAGTTGGTAGAGCAGCTGACTCTTAATCAGCGGGTCGAAGGTTCGAATCCTTCAGGGGGCATTTTTTCTTTCTGGGGGGCTTTGCGATCGTGACAAATTTACCGAGAAAATTCGGCGCTCCTGCACTTGTAGGAGCAATTGCATTTCTTCTACTTTTAGTCATTGCATTTCTTTTGTTTCAAAAAGGTCAAACGACGCTTTCTCTTTTGGTCATCGCCGCAGTCGTGGTGCTGGGCGGTGCTGCATTAGGGCTTGCCCACATTGTTCGGGAGATTTTCCGACTCCCTGCCACATTGTTTCAAGCTGGCAGCGATGCAGTGCGTGGCGTATTCGATTGGCTTGGTGGGATTCTCAAACCAAAAGTAGAAATTCGCACCGCAATCTTGGCGGGAATCCGAAGATTTGACGATCATGGAAAACTTGTAGTGGGTTCGCTTCGCGTTGATGTCTTGGCGCAGATCGTCGAAACTTCCGCAGTTGGAACGGTGCTTGGTCAAGCTGCCGCACGCGAAGTTGGGGTGCAGTATTTCATTCCACTCGAACAAATCACGATTGAAAATTTCCGCTGGAGTTTTACAGTCGATCAAAGCACAGGCGAACGAGGTATCGCTGTGTATTGCCAAATGCCATCTCCACAGGTCGATGAAGAGTTCATCGCAATTGACGAAGCAGTCATCGAAACACTTTCACTCGGCAGTGGAATACAAACCATCAATCCGTGGTCTGGGAAGAACGCTCTCACTTCGAAAGCCAAAAGCCAACTCAAGCCACGTGCACTCGAAATCGCCAAGCGTCCAGAGTGCATGCTTGCTGCCGAACGAATGGCTCGAGGCCACATCGAAAATCTTGTGCAATCAATTGCTATAAGTCTTTTACAACTTTCTGCGGGAAAAGTGCCGCCAGTCTCGGTTCTTGTTCAATTTCCCAATGTAGTGATAAATACCGTGATTGCGCAGAAGTCGCTCAACGCAGAAGTATCGCCATCAGACCGCTCAGCGTGAGAATGAGAACAATCGTCAGCAAGATGAAGATTCCGCGCATCCGGTGCATTTTAGAATTCTGCTTCATCTGAACACCATCCCATAAAAATGCGTGGCACCTCGGACAGATGTCTACGTCTTCTATGACCTGTTGGCCGCATTCCGGGCAACGACCAACACATGGCGAAGAAAATCTTTCGACATCTTCCTCTGTTGGATCTTCATTTTTCTCAGAATCGTCTGGTCTCTCTAGCATCATTGATTAGTATGTCATCATCGTCGTTCTTTGTGTTCGACGTTCGCACTCATTCTTGAGGAGTAACTCAATGGCTATAACCCCTTCCACCATGAATCCACTTGGAACTTCCTGTCCTACCTTCGCATTGAAAGACGCAACATCCCACAAAACAATTCGCAACACCGATTTCACAGGCAAACCACTCCTTGTGATGTTCATTTGCAATCACTGCCCATATGTCGTGCATATTCAAAGCGAATTGGCACGCATTGGTTGCGAGTACCCACCTCGTGGCATCGAAGTCATTGGAATTTGTTCCAACGATGAGGTGGCATATCCCAGTGATTCACCAATCAACATGATCGAGATGGCGAAGAAACAAGGATGGACTTTTCCATACTTGCATGATGCGACTCAAGAAGTCGCCAAAGCATTCGATGCAGCGTGCACACCTGATTTTTTCCTCTTCGATGCTGGTCACCAATTGGTGTATCGAGGTCAACTTGATGGAAGCCGTCCTCGCAGCGATGTGCCTGTGACTGGCGCAGACTTGCGAGCGGCACTCAACGCAATTCTTGAAGGACGATCTCCAGCGAAGAGTCAACAACCTTCGATTGGTTGCAACATCAAATGGAGTACGCAAAGTCATTGAAATCGTGATTTACAAAAAAGCATGGCAAAAGAAAAACCCCCGCATACGAAGTCGCGTGCGAAGGTTTGTGAAGCGAGGCGGACGGGAATCGAACCCGCAACCACCGGCGTGACAAGCCGGTACTCTAACCAATTGAGCTACCGCCCCAAGTAACTCCGAAATCGTTGAACGATTCCGAATAGGTGATGTTATCGCAGTCAGGATGTTCGTCAACCGCAGCGATATGTCGTGGTGCAAAATGAACAAATCCTGCAATCAACTTGCATCAAACCAATTGACACCGTGAGAGAACTCCACACGAAGCGGAACTCGCAAATTTGCCGCAGATTCCATGCGCTTCACGATCCAAGGCTGTACGGCGCTCAAATCTACTTTGGGGACTTCGAAGAGTAGTTCGTCGTGAATTTGCAGCAACATGCGCACATTTGGAAATGCAGACGGCAACTCTTTTTGGATATTGACCATAGCGATTTTGATCAGGTCGGCAGCTGTGCCTTGGACAACGGTGTTGATCGCCATTCTCTCTCCGAGTGAGCGTTCGCTTGTATTGGGCGACTGGACTTGCGGCACAGCGCGACGACGACCATACAGTGTTGTCACGAAGCCATGGCTCTTGGCTTCTTCCACGCACTGAATGAGAAAAGCATCAATACGCGAAAAGCGCTGTCGATATCCATCGATGATCTCTCGTGCGCGCGAAGGAGTTGTTCCGGCACCGAGTCGACGCGCCAAACCCCATGGCGTGATCCCATAGATGATCCCAAAGTTGACCATCTTCGCACCGCTGCGCTGTTGATCAGTCACTTGTGCAGGATCGATACCGTTCACTTCTGCAGCAACTGCAGTATGAATGTCAATGCCGGCTTGGAAAGCGGCGATCATTGCTGGATCATTTGCCAAATGTGCAAGCACACGAAGTTCGATCTGTGAATAATCACATGCAAGCAGTTCGTACTGGGGCGGAGCGATAAATGCACGACGAATATCCCTGCCAACCTCGGTGCGAATGGGGATGTTCTGCATATTGGGATCGCTCGAAGACAATCTTCCTGTCGCGGTACCAGTTTGATGAAATGACGCGTGAATGCGACCTGTCGTGGGTTGAATTGCGTGACGAAGCGCTTCGAGATAAGTCCCCACCAACTTCTTCAGCCGTCGATATTCGATCATCTGAGTCGGCAATTCGCTTTCGACTGTTGGATCACCTGCCAACCTCTCAAGAACTTCGATTCCTGTACTCGGTCCACCTTGCACTTTCTTTGAAGGTTTCAATCCAAGTCCTGGCGGCTGTTCGTTCGGCGAATTAAAAAGAACTGCTGCCAATTGTTTTGGACTGTCTGGATTGAATGCGTGAGGAGCAAGCGCAATGATCGAGTTGCGAAAATCTTCTGTCGTCGCTGAAAGTCGAAAACATTGCTTTTCCAACTCTGGCGCATCAACAAGGATTCCATTGAATTCCATTTCCGCCAAGACCTGTATCAGAGGCACTTCGATTTTTCTATACAAATCGCCAAGTCCTTCCGCGTCGATTCGATCGGTTAAGAGTTGATCGAGGCGTAGAGCGATATCCGCATCTTCTGAGGCGTATGGCGCGGCGAGTGCGATTGGAACTTGGTCAAATGTTCGCTGAAAATCACCGCTACCAATCAAATCCTTGATTGGAACACAGGTATATCCCAACTGAGATTGCGCAAGCGAATCGAGTGAGTGACTCATACGAGTTGCATCGACAACATAGGACGCAACCATAGAGTCGCCGACGAGACCACGAACGACGATTCCGTGCCGTCGAAGAATTTGAATGTCGAACTTTGCGTTGTGCGCAACTTTCCCAATCGTGGCATCTTCAAAGAATGGACGAAGCAAATCAACCGCTTCGGAGATCGAACAATGCGAAGCAGGATCGGGTGAACGAGTTGGGATGTACACACCCTGCTCTTTGCCCCACGAGAGGCTGACACCGCAGAGGCGGGCGACAACCGTATTGAGTGAATCTGTTTCAGTATCGAATGCAATCCGCAATCCTTTCGCAGAAGCATTTCGTGCATCCGAGATTACTTTTTTGATTTCATCAGTCGTTCGTGCAAGTGTGTACTGCGCACTATGAACTGGATGCGAGATTTCGATGGCAGCGTTCTGGGTCGATGTTGTTTGTTCAGCATCAATAAGTGATGCAAAGAGCGGAGCGTCGGCGGCATCGTCAGCCGAAGTGCGTCGAGAAACCTTTGTTGCAGGTGTTATGACACGAGGAGCTGTTTGCGTTGGCATACGCGAGTCGATAGTGGCAATAGTCGATTGACCAGTCAGCAGAGTCTCCACTTCACCTCGCAAACGACCAAATCCTAGAACGCCCAATAGCGCCAAAATTGCTGGAACATTTGCTCGCTTCAAGTCCACACGAGCTGCTTCGTATGAAAAATTGATCTGACAATCATCCTTCAGCGCGACAAGTTGTCGTGCAAGTGCAAGTGTGCTTTGCGCGGCAACAATCGCATCCCGCCTCTTTGGCGTCAACGCATCGAGATTGGCCAAGAGCCCATCAAGCGAACCATATGTTGTGATCAACTGCGCTGCAGTCTTGGGACCGATACCAGCAACACCTGGAATATTGTCGGAAGTATCTCCCATAAGCGCAAGCATGTCTGCGACTTGATCAGAACGGACACCCTTTGTTTCGAAAAGTTGCTCAGGCCCAAGATCAATTCCAGTCTGAGGATCAAAGAGAGTTGTTTGCGCATCAACAAGTTGCGAAAGATCCTTGTCGCGAGAAACGATTCGCATTCGCATCGAAGTTTTTTCGCGTTGGACTTTCCGAGCGATTGTGGCGATGACATCATCTGCTTCGACTTGCTCGATCGCAAAGACTGGAATGCCAAGAAGCTTCGTAAATTCGAGACACCGTTCGACTTGTCCATGAAAATCAAGTGGAGGCGGCGATCGATTTGCCTTGTACTGAGCATAAATCTGCGACCGAAAAGTGCGCTGGTCTCCAGCCGCGTCGATCACCAGCGCGAGAGATGTTGGCTTCTGTTCGCGCAGAAGGCGCATCATCATTCCGACAAAGCCATAAACCATATGCGTAGGCTCATTCGTCGTCGGGCTCGTCATTCCTCCGCGAATTGCGTAATACGCACGAAAAAACTGAGCGTGCCCGTCAACAACATAGAAAATGTCACTGTTGTCGGACACGCGCAGAACTTTTTATAAAGTTTGGTTGAAAGACAGATCAGCCTTTCGTGCCAATCGCCTTGAGAATCTCGGCCTTCAGGTCTCCAGTCAAATCGCCTTTGGGATCAAAACCTGTATGAACATTCAAAACTTTTCCATCCATACCAATGATGACAGTTGCAGGAATTCCATCGAAACCATACTTCGTCACAACACTTCCTTCGTGATCGAGAAGAGTTGGGAAAACAAATGCTTCCTTTGTCCAGTACGCCTTCGACTTCTCAACTGTGTTTTCACCGCGTTCCCAGACATTGATTCCCAGCACAACAACAGGCTGCTTGGTTTCATCAACCCACTTGGCAAGTGCATTGATGGATGGGAGGCCCTTGCGGCAAGGTCCGCACCATGTTGCCCAGAAATCAACAACAACAATCTTTCCACGCAATTCAGCAAGCGTGTAAGTCTTTCCACCGAGATCCTGCAAAGAGAATCCAGGAGCCTCTGCGCCAACTGCGATTGCTTCTGGCCGTGTTGGAAGCATTTCTTCTTGTGATGAAACCGCCTTGCGTCCCGCAGGGTCGAATGAAATCGCTGGCGTAAGCACATCCATTGTCTTGGGGTCTAGCATGAAGTTGACGGTGAATCGAATTCCAGCGGGTGCACCAGGAGGACTCATAACAAGTGACATTGCCGAGAGAAGCTTCGTCGTTGGATTGACCGTAAGCATCATGTCGCTCTCGCCGCCATCAAGAAGGATTTGCGCGGCTCCAGCTTTTTCTTGGTATCCAGAAACCTTCTCAAAGTTTGTCCCTCCGAAATTGAATGAGTCGATTGCCTTGCCAGGCGCGGCACTACGAAGTGCTAAATGCGGAATTGGAAATTCCATTCCTTGAAACTTTGTTTGCAGAGTGTTCATAAGAGTTCCATCAAGTGGCACTTGGACAAACTTCTCCGCCATTGACTCGTCAGAGAAGTAGACAGAACCGTTGACAGAAGTCAAATTCATTGTCGCAATCTTGAGTTGCAAATCTTGACCAGCTCCCATTGAAATGGAGATAGATTCTTTTTGTTCGCCACCAGGAATCTTGACTGTATATACAACCGTATCAGTCAGAGCTGGTGCAGCCTTGTACGCAGCAGCAACTTGATCAAGTATCGCAACACCCTTTGCGATGGCTTCAGGAGATTTTGCAGCCGCATCGAACGCCTCTGCGTTCATCGGAGATTTGGGGAACATTGCAGCCATCTGTTCTTCATCAATTGGAGCATTTGCGATATCCGCTTCGGTTGGAGCTGCAGGCGTTGCCTGTCCGGCAGCAGTTGGCGCGGTTGCGGGCGCGGTTGCGGGCGCAGTTGCGGGCGCGGTTGCGGGCTTTACATCTTGAGCAAAGAGTGATGATCCGATGACGAAAGTTGAGGCAGTGACGATTTGTTGAAGTGTGTTCATTTCGTTTCCAATATTCCTATGCAACGGTGGAATTTGTACGGGTGCGCCACATGACAACACCATCGTTTCCGCGTTCTGCAGGGAGGAAAGATACTAGCAGGTCACCCGTCGCTGGATGCCGAAGCACAGGGTCCAATTCGAGAAGTGGAATGATCACAAATGGTCGAATTGCAAGTCTTGGATGGGGTATTTCTAAGTTCGGCTCCATGAGAATTTGATTGCCAAAGAGCAGCAAATCCAAATCAATCGTTCGAGGAGCGTTTCTTTTATGGGGACTGCGAATTCTTCCCAGCGACCGTTCAATTTCCAAAAGTGCACTTAAAAAATCAAATGGGTTCAATTCAGTATGAATTTCGGCAGCTGCGTTGAGATATTTTGGCTGTGGCGGTCCGACTGGTTCTGTCTCCCACAGTGAACTGCACTGGATCAATCTGCATTTTGGAACAAGTCCAAGAAGTTCAAGAGCTCGATCAATTGTGCCAACACGATCGCCAACATTCGATCCGATACCAATGAACACACGATCTTTCATTTTACTCGCTCTGCATTCTTTGGAATCTCCCAGAGAACTGGAACATCGCTTTGACCAATCGCTGCGAGCCGAACAAGTTGCACAGCAACTCGAACGGCGCGCTCGCGAATCGTCGCTCGATCACCAGTAAATAGAAAACATCTCGCACGCACAATCTTGGATGGGTTTTTTTCGTTGCGATCTGCAACGGCGATCCAAACTGTGCCGACTGGTTTGGTTTCACTTCCACCTGCAGGTCCTGCGATCCCGGTCGCACTGACTGCAAAGCGAACGCCAGCGCGCTCTGCTGCACCGAGTGCCATCGCACACGCGACAGACTCACTTACAGCGCCGTGAAGTTCAAGTAATTCTGGAGAAACTCCAAGCAAACTGATTTTCATTTGATTGGAATAGGTGATCCATCCCCCGCCAAACCATGCGCTCGAACCTGCGGCACTCGTGAGAAATGCCCCGATCCCGCCACCTGTGCAACTTTCTGCAACAGCGACTTGATCTTTCGTTCGCAACAAGATTTCTCCCAGAACTTGCGCAAGAGTGGTGTCATCTCTGCCAAATGCATATGGCGCCCAAGCGTGTTCGACTTCCTGTGCTGCGCGTTCCATCGAACCATCGCGTGCTGCAGAACCAACCGCACGAATTCTCGCAGTGACAATCGCTCCACTTGCAGTTGTTCCTGCAAGCGGATTTGCATTGCGATCCATCATTGGTCGAATCCTTTCTGCAGCAACGCTTTCAGGTAGTCCGCAACTATGTATTGCGCACACATTCACAGAGACTCCACCTGCGAGAGAAACCATCGAATCAACAACCGGGAAAATTGCATCGCGCACCATTGGTTGCATTTCGTTTGGTGGGCCAGGCAAGCAGAAAATAATCGCCTGACCAATTCGAGCGCACAATCCAGGCGCAGTCCCATTTGGATTTGCAATGCACTTGGCACCAACTGGACAAAGCGCTTGCTTCGCATTCAACGCAGGCATCGGACGCCCTCGCGCCTCGAATCGTTTCCGAAGTGACTCGCGTGCATCGGCATCTTCAACCAAATCGACTCCACCAAGTGCGTCTGCCAATGCCTCGCGGGTCAAATCATCATCAGTCGGCCCAAGTCCTCCTGTCAGGACAACAACCGAAGCATCGGTTGCAAGTTGAGAAATTGCAGCAGAAATCGCAGTCTTGTCATCGCTGACGGTTCGGTGTTCCATCACCAAAATTCCACGCCGTAGAAATTCCTGCGCAATCCAGCCTGCATTTCGCTCAGAAATCTGGCCAAGGGTCAATTCATCACCAATTGAAAGAACAGCGGCACGGAAGGACATCGGATGAGCGTATCGTCGAAGCGTTAGTATCTCATAAGGTGCCAATGAAAAAATTACATCCTTCAGATCAACTCCTTGATGCGATCGATTTGATTGGATCGCCAGTTTGCGTTGGTCTCGATCCTGTCCTTGAGAAACTTCCAACATTACTTCGAACCCTTTCACCAATTGCGGCCATCTCTGCATTCAGCATTGGGGTTGTGAAGGCGCTCAAGGGAATCGTCCCTTGCGTCAAATTGCAATCGGCGTGCTATGAAAGATATGGACCTGATGGCATGCGAGTTCTGGCAGAAACCATGGCCGCCGCACGCGAAACTGGACTTGTAACCATCCTGGATTCAAAGCGTGGCGATATCGGAATTTCAGCAGAACATTATTCCTCTGCGATGTATGGTGAATATGGTGCAGACTGGTCGACAGTCAACGCATATCTAGGAATGGATGGCATCACTCCTTTCTTGGCGCGTGGCGGAGCGTTCGCGCTCGTTCGCACTTCGAATCCAGGGTCCGACGCGTTGCAATCCATTCAAACGGTTCACGGATTTTCCATAGCAGAAACCGTTGCAAAAATGGTTGCAGAAACAGGACAAACTCATATTGGCGTGCGGGGATTCAGTTCACTTGGTGCAGTTGTTGGCGCGACCAAAGCACGCGAAGCTGCATCGTTGCGTTCCCTGATGCCTCAACAAATCTTTCTTGTGCCTGGATTTGGTGCGCAAGGTGGGACCGTCGAAGATGTTCGCCCCTGCTTCCATAATGATGGTCGCGGCGCAATCGTGACGGCGAGCCGCAGCGTTCTCTACGCCACTGGCGACAATCCAACAGATTGGATTTCGCCTATTCAGCGTGCGGCAGAATCTTTCTCGAGCGAAATCCGCACTGGTATTCTTGGCAGTGGAAACAATCGAAAAGCATCTTCTTCAACTGACCGACGATGAGTCGAACACAACTCTCCATAGCTCTTGCCGCCGTTGCGGTACTCACCGTGACACCTGTTTTGCTGTATCGCGGTGCCCCTTCTCAAACATCAAGTCGAACGCTGATTATTGTTACGCCACATAGCGAGCAGATCAGACAAGAATTCGCCGATGGATTCATTCGCTGGCATCAAAAAACATACGGAGAAAAGGTTGGAGTTGTCTGGAACACACCTGGGGGCGCAACTGACATTCGCCGAATGTTGGTGGCGCAGTACGAGTCTGCCTTGCGAACAAATACACAAATCGGTGGTGATGCTGACATCGTCTTCGGCGGAGGCTCGTACGAATTTGAACTGATGAGTCGTCCGATATCCGTCGGCTCTGGAGAATCGCGGCGCGAAACAACCATTCTCCAACCATGCGATTGGATGACGCCAGAAAAACTCGACAAGATCTATGGTCCAAATGAGATCGATGGACATCCGCTCTATGACAAGGAACTTCATTGGTTTGGAGTTGCGCTGAGCACATTTGGAATTTTGTCAAATACGCAAGAGTTCAAAGAACATGGAATAGAAATACCAAGCCTGTGGGCAGATCTCGCCGATCCACGACTCTTCGAAAATGTTGCCCTTGCCAATCCAGCTCAAAGCGGTTCAATGGCAACTGCGTTTGAAACAATTCTTCAGCGACTTGGCTGGAGACAAGGATGGCAAATTATGCGTCGTGCAGCTGCGAATACAAATCAGATTGTTGCAGCAGGATCTACCATTCCAACAACCGTGGGAAACGGCGAATCATGGACTGGAATTGTTATTGATTTTTATGGCCGATATCAGGCGCAATCTCTCATATCTTCGGCGACGCAAAGTGGGATCGCTTCGATCGACCGTTTGGAATTCCAAACACCCAAAGGTCAAACCGTTGTAGACGCCGATCCAGTGGCAATTCTTCGTGGCGCGCCAAACGCAGAACTTGCGCAGCGTTTTCTCGAATTCTGTCTTTCTTTGGATGCGCAGATGCTTTGGCAGTTGCCACATGGAAATGGCGAAATGTGCGGATATTCGCGACCTGAGAATTATTCGCTTCGCCGAATGCCAATTCTTCGTGGGGCATATGAATGCTGCCAGAAATGCTTCGTCGATCAGATCAATCCATTTGATGACCAAACTGCAGTTGTCAAGGATCCAAATTTCCGCGATTTCGTTTCTCCAATTTTTGTTCCAATGGCGATCACCAACACAGATCTACTTCGCCAAGCATGGCAACGAATCTTTACGCATCCTGCCTATCCGCCCGACGGAAAAATCGTCAGCGCAGAAGATGTGAGTGACCCGACTCTGAAAAGTTGGATTGAAGCCTTTGATGCAATGCCAACGATTCCTGGACCTGGTGGAGTTTTATTCGATTTGAACGACCAGAAGTGTTTGTCAACTGTTCGAAATGGTTGGATCAAGGAAGGATTTGCACAAAGCGGATTGTGGGATGATCGAGAGCAGCCGTCCACGAAAATGCGCCGCGAGTTGAATGCATTCTTCGAGGCGCAATATCGAAAAATTATTGAGGCTGCTCGGACTGCAACAACTGTGAACAGGATGTAAAAATCGCTCGCCAAGATTTGGCTTGGCTGCTTCTATACACTTCCATCGTGGAAAACAATGAATCACCAGAACACTTGGAACTTCGTCGCAGTGAAGGACTGGAAGTCCGCTGGCGCGGAGGGAGAGTCTCGTTTTTTCCAATTGCTTTTCTGCGGAGAATGTCGCCATCTGCAGATGCTCGCGCAATTCGCGAATCATTAGCAGTCAATCCATTGACTGTTCTTTCCAGTTCTGCGAATCAACTTCCGCTGGAAGCTCTCACAGCAGAACTCGTCGGAAATTATGCGGTACGCATCCGATTCAACGACGGTCACGACACAGGATTATTTTCGTGGAAATATCTGCACGAGATTGACCCGAACAAAGATAAATAATGCTCATTGATGCACAGCGAAAATCCAATGAACAGTGAATTCAAGGTCGAAAAATTGATAGTGCCAGCATCGCTTGAGATTGCAGTTCAATATCCATTCACACTTTCCTTGATTGTCACACAAGCAAACTTGAGTTCGACAATTGCTCATGTCAGCAATGTCGAATATCTCAGGTGGATCGACCGCATCTCGGATTTACATGGAACGTCCTGCGGGCAATCTCGTCAGCAACTTCTCGCTCAAGAGCGAATGTGGTTTGTATCCCGCCATGAAATCGACTATCTGGCAGAAGCATTCGCACAAGATCGCCTTGGTTGTGCAACTTGGTTTTCAAAATTCGGGCGAACAACGGTTCAACGCGAAACCCTCATCTGGAATCGTGATCAAGGGATTGCTATCTGCCGTGCATCAAGTCGGTGGGTTTTTATGGACCTCAAGACACGCAAACCGACTCGATTCGATGACATGCAAGTCAAGTCTTTCCAACTACTTGCAATTCCACCCAGCGAAGTGTGATCCGTAAAAAAAGGCAACGGATGCCATGAAATTTTACCTGAGGGACCAATTCCAAGAGTTGTCGCCATAAAAACCCTCATTTTATTCGCATTTATTTATTGAGCAAATCCCAACTTGTCCGAAATACTGTTCGTCTTGTTGGCGAACGAGTCAACCAGGCGACAAGCATCTTTCTCCCCTCCGCCCCGCCGACCTAGTTTCATATGTCGGCGGGGTTTTTCAAATACTAAATTCCTCAGAGAATGGCAACTATCGGGTTGACTTGCGAATTGACCCGTTCTAAAATTACAGCATGAAAACAATCACAGTTCTTATGCTCTGCTCATCACTCGTACTTCTTGTAGGTTGTGGTTCGGATACTTCGAGCACGGAAGGGGCTACTGCAAAACCAGCTCTCAAACAACCGATCCCTGATAGCCCGAAGTCAAATATCGGAATTGAAAGTTCGACTGATGCTCCAGCCGGAGTGAAGAAAAACAAATAACTGGATTCGTTCCAGTATTACAAATTGATTGATTCGCGAACTGTGCGAATCAACTCATCATTCGCCGAATGACGCTGAGTCCTTCGGCGAGTTTTTGTTCTGGCGCTGCGAAACTGATTCGTATGTGCGTGTCGCGTGAACTAAACACCACTCCTGGCACAACAATCAGTTTTTCTTGAACTGCACGCTCTCCAAATTGCGTTCCTGTGATCCCCATGCGCTTTGGGATTTCTATGAATGAATAGAACGCACCTTGCGATTGTGTGACATTGGTCACATCAGAAAGTGCTTTAACGACCATATCTCGGCGTGCGACATAACGCTCGATGATCGGAGAAAGATCGACGTGAAAACATTCTGCTGCTGCCGCTTGCAGTGGCGTCGGTGCACACACGAATAAATATTGCTGCAACTTCGCCATCTGCTGAATCAACGACTTCGGACCTGCGGCATAACCAAGTCGCCATCCAGTACATCCATAACTTTTTCCAAATCCACGCACAAGGAGCATATTCGCAGTGAATCTCGCTGGACTTGGACAGCGACCATCATCGAGAGCCTCTGGAAAAGTAAACGCATCGTAGATTTCATCTGAAACTAAGAGCACACCTCGCTCGCGACAGAGTTCGACGATCTCCAAGAGTTCCGCCGAGGTCAAGACCACGCCACAAGGATTACTTGGGCTATCGATGATGACCATCTTTGTTCGAGGCGTGATCAGCGGCGCAATACGCTTCGCAGTCATTCGAAAATCAGGATATGTATCGCAAAGAACTGACTTCCCACCAGCCATTTTTACAAATTGCGGATACGCCACGAAATATGGATCTGGAAGAATGACTTCATCGCCTGCTTCAACCAGAGCAAGTACAGCAAGAACCAACCCCCCAGTTGTTCCCACAGTCACCATCAGATCGCTTTCTTCGCTTGCCTTCCAACCAACATCTTTTTCAAGATGAGACCAAATAGCGGTTCGCAATTCAGGCAGGCCTTGCGTCAGTGAATATCCGTTGCGATCTTCTTCGATTGCTCGAATTGCAGCGCGTTTGATTCGCATATCCACAGGGAAATCTGGTTGTCCAATCGAGAGATTGATTGGATCCTTGATCAATGCACCAAGGTCAAATGCACGTCGAATACCTGAAGCATCAATTGACCTCACCCGATCAGTGAAAAGCTTTTCAAGATCCAACTCGCCCGCATTCTGCGAGGGGGTCATATCATTTTTTCTTGGCTGCTGGCGCTGCTACTGCAGTTGCAGGTTTAGCTGCTGCGGACTTTGCCCCTGCTGCAGGTGCTGCACCACCAACTGGTACTGCAACTGCTGCTTCCTTCTTCGGTTTCTTCGCAACTGCTGCCTTGATCGATCGCACCTTTGGCAAAGAAAGTGCAGTGTTCTTGGTTGGATTGAAGAGATCGAGCTCCGTCAACTTTGCGATGCGTTCAGCTCGCGACAAGACATTGCGGTGTTGATTGAGTGCGCCGGACTTTTGTTTCAGACTTGGGTGAATGCTCATGACGAACCTTTGAAGAGTTTGGGATAAAAATCGCGGAAGTCACCATTACCACGACCAAGCGCCTTCCACTTTGCGCCGACCGCACGAATATTTGCTTCCAGTGCCTTCACTGGTCCCCCAGCTCGATCATCCCACCCGAAACCGGGAAGGACATTGACTTGGGACCGAGCATTATGACTTGAAATCGCCACGGCATCAAGTCCTAAGCCACGACAAAATGCGACCATTTCTACTGATCGGTCAGCGGAAATCCCATCAGCAATGATGAAATAATTCAGACCTACCTGCCTTGGATCGCCAATTGGAGGCGGTCCGAGTGGTGATTGACCCGCATTTGCCGCCGCAGAAGCCGAAGAGTGTTGAATTTCTGGATTTCGGTCTGTTTGATTTTGAGATGGAACGCTCTTTCCAGAAGCATTCAAGAGCGGATCGCGTGTTTGCGCAAGTCCTTGACGAGCTTCAAGAGCAACATTTTCTGCTGCAGAAAATCCCATGCGATAGCCAACAAAATAAATGCCAATTGCAATTGCGACGATGATTGCTCCAACAAGAATTGCAAATCCCATCGGAAGTCGTAGCGCTGGCGGAGCAGTTTTGATTGGCGAATCAACTACGCCATCTTTTGCTCGACGAGCTTCATAGAGAGTTTTTGCGCCCTTGGTCATTGTGTTAGAGAGTATCACCAGTTTGTGTGGATGAAATCCCAATGACGCTCGCAATCGCAAATCCACCTGAATGAGAAATTGATATCAACCAAGTTGCGATACCCCTCGATACTGCGATTTCTGCGACTCGCCCGCTGGTTGCGATCATCGGCGCACCTGAAGGCAGGACGCGAACTTCGATATCGGTCCAAGTCATGCCTGTTCTCAATCCCGTTCCTATTGCTTTCAGAACCGCTTCTTTCGCAGCGAATCGTGCTGCGAGTCGTTCAGAACAGCGCACGCCTCCAGACTTCGCATATTCCTGTTCGGTCGATGTGAAGACTCGTTGTAGGAATCGATCGCCATGTTCATTCAGCATCCGCTGAATGCGTTCGATATCCACCAAATCAATTCCATGAGCGACAGCGTTCATTTGACAAGATCTCCTGTCCATCGCTCGATTGTCGCGCGAAGTCCCGCACGCGCATCGGTCCACTGACGCGCATCTGCGACTGGAGATGTGCGCAGCGGCAAACTTGCAAGAGTTGCTGCGTATTGCTGAAAATCAAGGCGAGAATTGCCAGGCTCATCTGGCGGACCACGCATTCCTGATCGCAGAAGATCGACGATGCGCGCAGTCACAATCGACACACCCAACCGAGCGACGAGTGTGGAAACATCATGGCCAGCAGCCATCAACATTGGAGGATCAATTCCGATGCCAAGAAAACTCGATGATTCGCACGACCACTTTCCTGTTGCTGCATCAAGTCCATGATCTGCAATCCAAATGCCTTCGTGTTGAGCATTGGTTTGAATTGTCTCTCGCACTTCGCGCAGTTGATCTTTGTTCTGATCCGTTTGTTCCGGAAGTGCGATACTGACCGAACATCGTCCAAGCGATCCAGCGAGTGTGATTGACTGTGTGACTGCATTGACGGCTCGATCAATAAATGCGGAATCGACAAAGTGCGATGATGGAATCCAAAGATCTAACCCTGCACACGTCAAACCAAGTTTGCGCATTTGAACCATCAAGTCTTTGCGACCACTTGTGTCAAGATCGCGTGGGCGAGTACCGACTTGAGTTGCGGACAATTGCACTGCTCGATATCCCATCTGCGAAAGCGCTTGCAGTGCTTCTGCTGCTTCGCCCGCGAGTGGCGCGATGGTTCCTGCAAGTGGCTGCAATTGTGACGCGATATGACTGAGCACGATTGGAGGTTATCGTCTTGCGGTTGAAATCTTTGCCCTCAAACAAATTGCAACCTCTCAAGCGAAAGTCCCCTTTGCAGGTCGATCGCGCCAAACAATTGTGGAAGGCTCTCAGTCTGCGTTATCCCAATGCTCACTGTGCATTGAATTGGTCGCAGCCACATGAACTTCTGATTGCGACGATTCTCTCGGCACAGTCGACCGATGTCGGAGTGAACAAAGCAACCCCAGCGCTTTTCAAAGCATTCCCGTCAATCGAGGCATTTGCCAAATGCGAGCCAAGCGAGATCGAACCATTTGTAAAGACACTCAATTTCTGGCGCAACAAGGCGAAGGCCGTCGTCGAATCGATGAAGATGATTCAAGAAGTCTTTGGCGGGAAAGTGCCATCAACAATGAATGAATTGTTGCAACTTCGTGGAGTCGCGCGCAAGACTGCGAATGTCGTTCTTGGAAATGCATTTGACAAAAATGATGGAGTTGTAGTTGATACGCATGTCGGTCGCCTTTCGCAGAGATTTGGACTCTCTCGCGAATCTGACCCAATCAAAGTCGAGCAAGATTTGATGGCGCTCTTTCCGCGAAAGAATTGGTGCCAATTGTCACATCTTCTTATCGCGCATGGTCGCTCTGTCTGTAAGGCTCGTGGGAATACATGCAGAGAAGATGCAATTTGCAAAGAATATTGCTGCGAAGGGAAATTGAAACGCTCAATTCGCTGATGTCGTTATTGAATCAGACGCGATCGCGCCATCTTCGATTGGGCGCCACAATACAACCCCCATACCGCCGTACAAACTGACCCAACTCACTCCGTCATTTGTTCTACGGGCGAAAATATTGGTCACTGGTCCTTGAAGTCGAAGTCGACCGACACGAACCATCTTTGTTCCGTCCATTCTCCAAACATCAATTCCATCGTCGTGTCCAATCCAAAGATCTGACCCAACTGTTGCGATCGTTCTTGCATGCGCCCCTTGTGGCATCTGAATCGTTTGCTTCGTTCCATTGTTTTCAACCACAACACGAGGCGCACTTTCGACGGTGTACACATCGCTATCAGCTCCCTCAATTGAGGCCTTGCCGAATTCTCCCAGTGCAACTGAGCTGGGTGGGTTGACTGTTTGGATCGGATTATTACTTGGCTCGCAAGAACCGCCAGTGATGTAAAGCCAATTCCCTTCATCGCTTCCAGCAACAATTCGTCGACCGTCGGAAAGAATTCGCTCAAGCTTTCCAGCCTCACGTGTTGATGAGAAAAATTCGTCGGCAGGTCCGCCAACATCGGCTTCGAATCGATAGAGCGCACGCCCAAATGTCCCTGCAATTGCGTATGTATTCGATCCAACCATATCAATGTCGAGCGCACCTCGAACACGAATAGTCTGTTCATCGGTCAGTCCACCGTTTCCGATTTTCCAGGTGGTAATACCCTTGGGAGTAACCGCCCACAACCTGCCAGCGATTTCGCGCAGCCGAATCACTTCTCCATGAACAGAAACTGCTGAGATTTCCTTCAGGTTGCTATCCAAGATTCCAACTCGTGCAGAAGTTTTTTCTTGATCCACGAATGCGATCGATGGCGATCCAGTGCGAAGTGATGAAATATTCTGAAGATCAGTCGCGCGCCCAAGAATAGAACTATCAGAAAGTCGGATGATTTCTCCTTTACGAGTTGCCACTCGTCCAATTGCAGTTCCAACCACGCGACCGCAGACATCTCCTCCTGTCAGAAATCGCTCTCCAGTGTCAAGGCGAACAATTCCACCGAGTCCACTGACATATAAATCTCCGTCGACGACAGAAATACTTTCTGGGCGAACTCCAAGTGCCTTTTCATTGATTGTCTCAACAACCATAAGCGCAGTGGGATTTGTTCGATCGATTCGAAGAACTGCAGTTCGGTCAAGGACGGCGATCAGATCTCCTTGATACTTCACCAGATCAACAAGCGCTCCTGAATTGCCAACTGGGAAGCACGTGAGTTTGTCAAGAACAGCAGCATTTTTCGTATCCAGCACGAGCAGATTGGGGCCAAAACCTTGAAACCAAACTCCATTATCCACCAGTGTTCGCCAATGCGTCCCGCCAACAGAGTGGCTGACATAGACCTCCTTCGGACGCTGGTCTGCTTGTGCGGTTGGTGTGTACGTCGTCAGGCATCCTCCAATTGGGAGAAGTGCGATCGAGAGAACAACAAAAAGTCGTGACAAATACTGAAGCATCTTTAAAAGTCTAGCGCAGAGTGCTATTCTGCAGCGGATGAGCCAAGGACGGATCGAACTTCTGCAGAAAATGCTCGAAGCGGACCCAAAGGACGCCTTCTGCCGATACGGAATGGCGCAGGAATATTTAAAGGCAGGCGACTATCTCAACGCCGTTTTCTGGTTCGACAAGACGATCGAATCAGATATTGATTATTGCTATGCGTATTACCACAAGGCGCGCGCATTAGAGCAAGCTGGAAAATTACAAGATGCAATATCGACTTTACAAATCGGTCTTGCTCGAGCGCGTGCATCAGGTGATGCGCACACGATTTCGGAAATTCAATCTCTCCTTGATCAACTGACATGAGTCGGCCAAGCGCTACGACATCTCGCAAAGTGTCGAACCGAAAGGTTGATAGAGTCGAGAGCGACTCGAAGGATCCGCGATGGGCAAAAATCTTTGTCAATGGAGTGACTCGCGCTGTGGCACGATTGCCTCGTGAATCTTTGACAGAACTTCGTATTCAAGATGGAATGTCTTGGACTGCCACTGTTGCCAAGCGCGTTGAGCAATTCACCACACGGCGCGAGGCGCGAGAATATTCGATGGGAATGTTGGCTCGAAGCACTCAAAATGGCACGACGATCGCACGCCGACTCGAGCGACGAGGATTCGATTCTTCCGTTGTTCACGAAACAATTGCACTTTTGAAAGCAGATGGATGGTTGAATGATGACACGCATGCAGAGGTTCGCGCCGACAGTGTCGGTCGTTCGCGACCTGGAATGAGCGAGGATTTTCTTGCACAATCTCTCGAATGGGAAGGAGTCGATTCTGCTCGTGCACAGCGAGAAGCTCGGCGGGTGACTGGAAATCCAGAATCAAAAAAACGCGCGCTCGCACTTGCGCGCAAGGCAATTCGCGAGAGAGGCCGCCGAAATGCGCTTGCAATAGCAGCATCTTTACTTCGCAAGGGAATCGAGAGCGCTATCATCGAAGATGCGCTTCGCAAAGAAGGATTTGAATTCGATGAATAGTATTTTTCCGATCATCTCTGGCACATTCATGCTCTTGCTCGTTGGCTGCACTGGCAATCTGAATCAAGTGGATGGGGTGATGGGAACTACACCCGATTCAATTCCTGCTCTTGTTGCGAATCCTCCGTCAAGCATCTATCAGATTGAAGAACCATCGCTGCAAGGATTGGATCGTCGAAACTGGGAAGTTGTGAAAGTTGCTGTTCCGCGTGGTCAAGTGGAAGTTCAACCTACATATGCAGAAAATCTAAATCTTGCCACTGGCGTCGCTCGCGACAATGGCACCTACCCAACGATAAAGACAGCGTTACAAGGAAACTCGACATCTGATTCAATCGTCTTTGAAGGAATCATCGAACCATTCTGGCCAGTTGCTCTTTTTGTTGCCGCACCAGTGCGAATGGTTGGCGGCGAATGGCCATTACAAACAAAGCGAGAGCCCAAAGCGAATTTCGAATTGGTTCCATCGATTGATTCGAATGCGAACGGCGTCAACTCTGACCCGAATTGGGCATGGGTTGAAAATCCAAAGCAACAATAATGTCTCTGATGCGAGAACAAATCGCACTGTCAATTTCACTGTCAATTGCACTGGCAGTCTCTGCCCCCACTTCGTTTGCCCCCACTTCATTTGCACTGAGAATCCAATCTTCTACGCCTCTCGAACCAAAGCAACAATTGAAAGTCGCAGAGTCTGCTGCCCGCGACTTTGCTGGAATTCAAAATGTTGTTGCTTTTCATAGTGATTTTTATTCTGGCAGCGCCCCTGAGAGTGAAATTGGATTTCAAAGCTTGGATTCGCTTGGAATCAAGACAATTCTCTCCGTCGATGGCGCAATTCCAGAAGTCAATCTCGCCCAGAAACACGGCATGCGATATGTGCATCTGCCAATTGGATACGACGGCTTTGACGATGTACGCAAAGCGCAACTGGTGCGTGCTGTGCGCGATCTTCCAAAGCCGATTTATTTGCACTGCCATCATGGCAAGCATCGAAGCGCGGGTGCTGCGGGGACGGTTGCAGTATCACTTGGATGGTTGACGAATGATGAAGCACTGACGCTTATGAAAGTTTGCGGAACTGCCGCTGGATATAAAGGACTTTGGGCTTGTACTGCTGCCGCTACACCGATGACTGCAATTGCAATCGATGCTGCAAGTAACGATTTTCCTCAGATCACGAAGCCTGATTCTTTCATCGCATCAATGGTGGCGATCGATGAAACATTTGATCGATTGAAACTTGCAGAGAAAAATGGGTGGAAGGCGCCTCAGGATCATCCAGATCTTGCACCAATCAGCGATGCAGGCAAACTTGCAGATCTCTTTCGTTTGATTGGCGAGCCTCCAACAAAGTCAGGTCACGATGCAGATAAAATCGAAATGAGTGCGTGGTTTGCAAGCGATGAGAAGAAAGCCAATGATCTGGAGAAGATGATCGAAAGGCCTGATGCGAAGCAAGATGAAATGTCCCAAGTATTGTCTGCCATCACCGCAAGTTGCAAGCAGTGTCATGTGAAGTATCGAGATTGAAATGAAATTCGCATTTGTCCGCTAGGATCTTGCACAAATGTCAACCATTCCCAATGAACCAAACACTGACGGATTGCCACACGGCTATCCATTCAATTCTCAATGGGAAATTACTCCCCGCGAACTTCACCGCCGTCGCACTGCAGGCGAAACAATTGTGCTGATCGATTGTCGAACGAACACCGAGCGAGATATTGCACATATCAAAGGTTCGATTCATATCCCGATGCTTTCGCTTTCTCAGCACATTGATTCGCTGCGAGAACACGAAACATCTGCGATAGTCATTCACTGTCATCAGGGAATGCGAAGTCTGAAGGTGACTGAAGTACTTCGACAAGCGGGATTCGATGATGTTCGCAGCCTTGCTGGCGGCATTCATCTCTGGTCGATTGATATCGATCCATCTGTCCCGATGTATTGAAGTTTGCAATTGCATTGCGCTCTATGAACGACCACACAAGCGATCCACTTCACGGCATGACGCTTGAAGCGATATTGACTCTGTTGGTCGAGCGACACGGTTGGGAAACTCTTGCAAAGCGCATCAACATTCGTTGCTTTACGAATGATCCAAGCATCAAGTCGAGCCTGACATTTCTGCGCAAGACCCCATGGGCGCGGCAGAAAGTCGAAGCGTGGTATCTCTATGATTTACGCAGAGGAATTGAGTAAAGCCTTGTTTGTCAATTGATGTGAAATGAATCCTGAATGAAAGATTGATGATATTTTTGAAACTTGCATAATCTCTTGCGCTGGGTTTCTCTTATAAACTTTTAACAAACCCCTCTTTTCACGCGAACTATATAGAACAAAAAACATGCAAACGTAGAGTTTTCTATTACGGATTCCGCGCGACACGGAACCCGTAGTCGGGGTATGTTTGGCCGTGGTTCGGCGACAACTCGAAGCGATATGACGCACGGAATGAGATGGGATCGCTGTTCCAGTTGCCGCCACGCAACAAAGGAAACTTCCCATGCGCTGACCCCGTCGGATCAACTACTCCATCTTTGCAGAATTTGTAATAGACGCCGTCGTACCTATCTTGGCACAACTCATTCACATTGCCGATCATGTCATAAAAACCTAGCGAATTAGCCTGTTTCTCACCAACTGGGTGAGTTTTTGAAAAAGCGTTGCGATGCCACGCAATTTTATCTAGATCGCCATAGGTCTGGTCTGTTGTTCCTGCCCTGCAGGCATATTCCCACTGCGCCTCTGTTGGCAATTGAAGTCCGCCTCCAACTTTATTCAAAAACATTCTTACTTCTTCAACTGTAATACACTCGACAGGAAGTTTGTCGCCAACAAAGCGGCTTGGATTTTTATCCATCAACTTCATCCACTGCTCTTGCGTTACTTCGGTTCGACCGAGATAGAACGCCTTGGTGATCGTGACTTCGTGAGCAGGTTTCTCGTCCTCAGTTGCCTGTTTATCTCTCGGGCTTGCACCCATTGTGAACTTGCCTGGAGGAACAAGCAGCATCTCGATACCGGTCAGACGATCCTTCACTCGCCACGGCAACTTTGTGTCGGTGATTCCATTAAAAAATTGCGTATTTCTGACAATCTTAGGATCGGGTTTCTCTTCGAGAACTTCCGCCCAAGAAAGACGAGATACTGATGCCGCAGGTACAGGGCTTTGAGTTGGTGTCTTCCCGCCTTGCCTAGCTTCTACAGGAGTTGCTACGGTTTTGGCGAAGTTGTAATCATTAAAAGTCTCAATCCACCAAAGAATTCCGAACACTAAAACGATAGCGACAACGATAATAGTTTTAAAAGGCGCTGATGCCTTCAGTTTATCTTCGACTCGCTTCTTTTCCCTGGCCTTGCGAGCATCGTCTCGTGCGAGCGCCGTCTCCACTTCGTCTTGTGCGAGCGCCGCCTCCACTTCGTCTTGTGCGTGCGCCGCCTCCGCTTCGTCTCGTGCGCGCGCCGCCTCCGCTTCGTCTTGTGCGCGCGCCGTCTCCACTTCGTCTTGTGCGAGTGCAATCTCCGCTTCGTCTCGTGCGCGCGCCGCCTCCGCTTCGTCTCGTGCGAGTGCCTTCTGCGCTTCGGCTCGTGCGAGACTTTGCCACGGTCCTTCTAGGGCATCTTGAATTCGCTTGAGATGATCATCTTCAGGCATTCGTTTTCCTTAGTGTGGGAACATCGGTAAAGCCTGATCCTCCATCACTACATCGGTAAACCCCAGCGAGAATTTTTTTCGCATAAGTGCAGGTTATCACCTTGTGTGGTTACGAACAAACAATTTCATTTCGATCCGATTGCGCATTTAACTTCTTGACCGTATTTCTTGCTTGTGGCTTTCTGCCTCATTTTCCGAGTGATTTATCAAAGCGGGCGAAGGGATTCGAACCGAGCGCAGTGAGGTCCCAATCCCCGTCGCGGTTCGCAGAACTGTGGCGCTGACTTCGCGCAGCGAAAGCAGAGATCCCGCGGAGAGCGAGAGAGGCAAGTCCCGAGCAGTGGTGGAATGCGATCTCGGCGCGATCGCCAGCACCTTAGAGGCCAGGCGGTGCATCCAGCTTCGAAGTCGCGACAAGGATGGTCGCGCCGAACATCATCGATCACTTTTGTATTTTCATTCGAAACGGCAGCATCGGAATTTCTGCGCGGTTGACGATGTTCGCGCGCTCTGGATTGTTCTGCCATGCGTAGACAACCTCTACCGGATCGGCGACGCCGGGCGCACTCAGCACGATGCCGTCGCGTCCACCATCCATGATCATCGCCTTCGCCCAGACGAACTTCCCGTCTACACCGGCGAGTGCGAATCCTCCCGGTTCGCCAGACGTCGCGTGCAATCCGTCGGCGTGGACAAAGCGAAGACGAACCTTCGAACCGTTCTCGCGCGCAGCTTTTGCAATCTCTGGCCCTTGCCACGCCACCGACTTCTCGCCGTAGACCGTGTTGCGAGCCCACGCAGCGAGTCGATCGGCCACCTCGCGCTTGCGCTTGGGATGAATGTCCGCGGCATCGCCGAGATCGATCGCGCTCGCGAGGCCTGCATTTCCAGCAGCTTTGACGCCGTCAAGTTGCGCTTGTCGAAGCAGCGCCCACGCACCCTGCGCTGGTTCGCTTTCGATGAAGGGCATAAATCCCGCGAGTTGCACAACGCCCCATGCCAGATCAGGATTGCCCGACTTTTCGCGCCAACTCTGAATGAGCAGCGGCAAGAGTTGTGCGTATTTTGCAGGCTCTCCGGCGTTTGACTCGCCCTGATACCAGAGCACGCCACGCGCCGGATACGCGATGCACGGAGCCATCATCGCGTTGAAAATCGCCGCCGGCTCGTGTGGCTCAGTGCCTGGCCCCTTCGTGACATCACGAAGCGAAGGCACAGGAAGTCGCGGTACTCCACCGCCCTTTCGCCAGAGCCATTCACCCGCAAGCGAAACTTCCTCATACGAACCTTCAAGCCCCAGACGCATCGCGCCAGGTGCAATGCCGCCCTCGCCATGCATATCGAGCACTGCGATCGTGATGCGATGAATACCGCTTGTGAGTCCACGAGGAATCTCGTACGCACGCGGCGCAGTCCAGTTGCCGATCGTGGAACCGACCTCGACGCCGTCAATCGTCACGCGATCGCCATCATCAATCGGGGGAAGCCAGAGGATGCACGGCTTCGACGCCATCGCCGCAGGAACTTCGAACTCGCGCGTAAACCAAACAAATCCATCGAAACGCTCGATCGATTTGTCGACCTCTGTAAAAAACGCTGGCAGTACTGTCTTCGCCCAACCAGCTGGAAAATTACTCTCACGTTCTGGCATCGACCAGTTTTCCTTTGCGCCGATCTCGCCGGCGAAAGCCTTGTTCCAATACTCAGTGCGCGCAGAGTTGAAACGCACAAGTTCCTTTGCGGCTGCGATGTCGCGCGAATCTGGCGTCGTCGCTTCAAACGCAGCGATCTGCGCGGAGAGTTTGTCGGCGGTCGACTTGAAGTCTGACTTCGCCATCACATCAAGCGGAATCCACGGTTCGATGCGCGTACCGCCCCATGAAATATCGACGAGCCCGATCGGGACCTTCAAGTCGAACGCGCGTGCAAGATCCACGCCGAACCACCAACCAATTGCTGTGAATGAACCAACAGTTTCTTGAGTTGCAACACGCCATTCACCTGGAACGGTTTCGCTGGGACGATTCGCTGTGACGTGTGGCGCCTTAAACGATCGAATCGGTAGTTTCGCAGCAATCTCTTTTGCCCGCGTTGCTTCGTTACACGCATCGACACTCCACTCCATATTGGACTGACCAGAGCAAATCCAGACCTCGCCAACGAGAACATCTTGGACGCGCACCTCGCCGCTGGCAGTTGAGACGATGAGCTCGCGCGGTTCAAGCGCAGCCTCCATCGCTGGAAGCAGAACGAGAAAGCGTCCATCTGCGCCCGCCACGCCCTCGACCTTCATCGAGCCGAACGACACAGAAATTTTCTCGCTCGGCATCGCGCGGCCACGCACCGCCACCTCACGCCCGCGCTGCAAGACTGCGTGGTCTCGGAACACAGGGTCGAGACGCACGTCGGTGCTTGCAAACGACCCTAGATTTGCGAAAAGAATAAATACGCTGGTGACGATTGATTGGGAAATCACCGAAGAATTGAAGTGCATCGCTTGATAGTAATTCGCTTTTAACTTTGTCGCAGACGAGCGCGCTTAGTGCGTAAGGATGACGACAGTCGGACCGCCGGATCCCATCATCGAAGTCGCTTGTGATTCCGCTGAATCCTGTGATTCAGTTGGGTGCCTCACGGACTCAACTGAGATCGTGGACCCCGCGCAGAGCCGAAAGGGCTCAAGGAAGACCCAAGGTTCGGAGAGCCGGTCGTTCCAACTGGGAATATCGAGCAGTGTGACCGACAGTCCGTCAGCCGACAGTGCGCGCACGCACAGCGACTTGGTGTAACCATCCGCCCTTACATGTATGGCGATCGCGAGCGTGTCCTCCTCGATGGTCACGGGTCGAATCTCATTGAGTGATAATGGATGAAGCACCCGTGCCCCCAATTCTGCTGGGATGAGGTCGATCGATGTCGTCGTTGGTTCGATTTTTCCGCGTGCGTCGGTATGAACCTCTGCCACGATCACAGAATCTCGTGGGATCGAAATCGCGAAACCTTGTGGAAGCATCCACCGAGGTGAAAGGCGCGAAACTGCGCCGGCGGATCCAGACGCAACGAGCCCAATATCGCCGAGTGCGTCGTAGCCTGGGTCAGGGTCGGCTGCATCAAGTCGTGTTGCAAATCCAGCTGAATCAGTGAGGAGCGAGACTTCGTGGATGAG
>CAMBWI010000013.1 GCA_945871445.1 Singulisphaera sp. GP187
CAACCGGAAATGGTTCGACTTACGCATTCAGCTCGAACAACTGGGCGATCGGCGATTACTACCAAGTGAGTGTGTCGACAATTGGATACTCCGGCGTCTCCATCAGTTGGGATCAAACCCGAAGTAGCACTGGTCCCGCGACCTTTGATGCAGTGATGAGTGTTGACGGTGGTGCAAACTGGACGACAATTTTGGCGGGATACTCAGTCATACAAGCTGGAGTGGCAGGAACTAATACGACCTCTTGGAATTCTACTACTTCGCAGGCTGCCTTTACTCTGACCGCCGTCGCAGGCGCAGCTGCAGACGAACAGGCCAATGTCCTCTTCCGTCTTCGATCAACTGTCACGACTACTGCTGCCGGAACGAATCGTATTGACAATTTCATTATTTCTGCTGTTCCAGCGCCAGGCGCAATTGCACTTCTTGGTCTTGCGGGATTGATCGGTCGTCGTCGCCGCTGAAACGCTACGACTTTAGATTTCTGAACAACTATCAAGAAGAAAACCCCGACATTTGTCGGGGTTTTTTTATGAAAGTATTCATTGATTCTTTTTCGGGGTTATCGATTTCGGGGTTACCGATTTCGGGGTTACCGATAGCGTGTTATCCCAATATAGATCTGCGCCGTTTGACATAGTCCCACACCACGAATCGGTCGAGTTCTTTTCCCGCGACAAAGAAAACGCGCCCGCCAGTCGATTCTGCCATTCGGTGAGCAAACTGCACATCGTCTTCGGTTTGACTCCAACTTGGCAGCAGAAAAATGTTGATCGTGATGCCTGCATCTTTACAGCGCATCGATTCGCGAATCGTCTCGCGTTCAGTGCGAGGATCTGGCGGATACATCATAAAGAGATTGCTGCCTTCAAAATGCGCTGTTGGCAATCCATCAGTGATCAGCATGACTTGACGATTTGGCGTGGGTCGTCCGCCAAGCCACTGCCTTGATAATTGCAACGCGCGTTGAATGTTTGTGAAGTGAAGTGGCAGATCCATCTCGGTGATGTCGGGGTCAGACATATCGGCGCGCAAACGAACAACCGGTTCGTTGATCGTGACGGGCTTGGGCATAATGTTTGGAATTTCTCCAGGTGCGCGCAATTTCGCAACCGTGTACATTTCGATGAACTGCAGAAAATCTCCGGGATAGTCGCTGCGAATCAGCCCATCAAGCGCAAGCGCCATTCGCTTTGCCTGCACATATTGACCGCCATAACGCATCGAACCAGACATATCCATAATGACCGCTGTCGCACACTTTGGTTGTTGTCGCGTTTTGTGCACCACAATGTCTTCGTTTCGCATGCGAACTGGAGTGTTAGGAATGCGCGGCCCATCTGCGGATTCGCGCAGTAATGCATTGACCATGCTTTGCGGAATATCCATCGCCGCTGGACTATCGCCAAATTCATACGCGCGCGTCGAAGGAAGTTCGACAGCGCCATCAGGACTCGCAACGCCGTCGTGTCGACCACTACGAGAAGCTTGCAGACTTCCGAAAATCGTAGACAGAAGCGTTCGTTGATACAGACGCATCGCCTTTGGTGTGACTTGCCATCCACCTTCTGGCGTCTTTGCAAGACCCGCATCTTCTGCGAGTCGCTGCAGAAGTTCATTCACTCGTTTCTGCGCATCGCGCAGCGAATCGACTTGCTCTTGTGGGGCGAATTGTTCAAGAGCATCCATATCGATAATCGCAGGCTTTGCATTCTTGAGAGCTTCGCGAAGTTGCCCCAGAAGTCGCTCGATTTCTTCTAGTTCTCCTTTGATTTCCATCGCACGCGGGACATCGAGCGCTTCTCGACCTGTGAAAGTCCAACGAGCTCCAAGTTGATCGACTTCATATTTTTCGCCCAGCCGTTCCAGCGCGTGCGTCAATGCACGCTGGGGCTTCGATCCTTCGGGTAGGCGATACCAGAGTCGTTCCAAATCCCGAAGTTGTTCATCGGCAATCGCACGCGCGATTCTCTTCGCAACTTCCGATTGCTCGCCACGCGGTACCGCATCTGCAGCGGCATTGATGAACGCACGCGCCGCCGCTTTGACAGCCGGAGCAGGATCGAATGTTTCCAGAATGCGCGCCTTGCGTTGTTCGAGCAATTCAATGAGCGCATCGATACTGGGACCAAGCCCTTGAATTTGAGATGGATCGATATGAATTGCGTTTGCAAGTTCCTCATCAGTGAAATGGCGCATCGATCCATGGCCGAGTAAATGTTCGAACGCACCACGCGCGGCTCCGCTCGCATCGGCAGGTTGCGATGTTCCAAATTTCACTGCGTCATAGCCAAGATATGTATGCACAACACCACCGAGAGGTTGCGGTGGCAGAAGCGATGGAATGTTGTCCTGATCTTCCACGGGGATTATTTCATCTCGTATGCAGTGCGACCATGCTTTGTTGTGCGGCTGACTCGGTCTGTTGCCCACAATCCTGCAAGCACGAATTCTGCGCAAGAAGCACGCACGCCCGCATCGCCGCCAGCGTTCACTTCGAATGCTTTGTCCCAAGCTTGAGGAACGCTTTTCAGTCGCTCAACATAGTGCGCACTTGGAACGAGTTCTCCTACTTCGATGCGTACACCCTTGGCAAATGCATCTGCGATTGCAGGCAATCCGTGCTCTTCGACATATTCCTTGAAGACCACGCCGACTGCTTCTGCAACGATTGCATCGATCACTTGTCGCTCATTCATTTGATGGCTTCCCATCAGATCAAGTTCGAGTTTTCCAAGCGCAGAGGAATGCAAATGTCCAAGATCGCTGATGCGCGGTACTGCGGGACTCTCGTCAAGTTGGATCGCGCGTCTGCGTGCGCTCGAAACCATCGTGCGCCAATTGGCAGCACTGAATCGTGCGCTGACTCCAGATGCTTGATCGACGAATTTGCTTTTGCGTGCGGCGATAGAAATTTCTTCGATCACACGGTCCATAAATGGTGGCACGACCACAGGGAAATTTCCGCCGAGATCCATACCAGCCTCTTGCCGCGTGATTGCAATGCCCGCATCTCGTTCGCGTGGGTAATGCGTGACAACTGTGCTTCCGATGCGATCCTTCAATTGCGGAATTACTTTTCCTGAACGGTTGTACGTTGTGGGATTTGCGCTGAAGACCAGCAGGACATCGAGATCGAAACTGACTGGATATCCACGGATTTGCACGTCGCGTTCTTCCAAGATATTGAAAAGCCCAACTTGAACAAGTTCGTCAAGATCTGGCAATTCATTCATCGCAAAAATTCCGCGGTGCATTCGTGGGACCAATCCGAAGTGCAGCGCTTCTTCTGCGCCCATACTTGTTCCTGCGGCAAGTTTTGAAGGGTCTATTTCGCCGATCAAATCTGCAAACTTTGTTCCAGGCGCAAGTCGTTCTGCATATCGATCACTACGGTGCCACCAGGCGATTGGAGTTTTTTCTGGAGTCGAATTGAGCAACATATCGCGGCCAGCGCGTGTAATCGGTTGCTGTGGATCTTCGTGCACTGCGCATCCTGGAATATCCAGATATGGCAACCATTCATCCAAAAATTTTGGAAGCATTCGCATCAGTCGGCTCTTGCCTTGACCCTTCTCGCCAAGAAAGAGAATGTCATGTCCCGCAATGATCGCAGTTGCCAGTTCTGGCAATACTGTGTCGTCATAACCCAAGATGCCTGGAAACAAACTCGAAGCGCCTCGCTCGCCAGCAGAAGCCGCTGCTTTCAATGCATGCTCGAAGTTCGATCTCAGTTCATTTTTCACACTGCGACTCTTCCAGCCAGAAGCGAGAAGTTGTGCGAGAGTTCGAGGAGTTGGTGATTTGGATTGGAGATTCATAGGATTCGATTTTCTTGGCTGATGTGCTGATATACCGATACTTCCAACTCGCGGAGGAGTGGGTGGGGAATGCTAGGACGATTGCGATCGCATCGTTGAATTTGCTCGTATCGATTGCATAAAAAAAACGACCCCGGCGCAGGCCAGGGTCGTGTCAATTCTGTGTCAATCAGTTGAAGAATCGGCAAGCGACCTTCATCTTTGATTTTACTTTCCGTCCTTCGCTTCATCCTTGACTTCATACTCTGCGTCGATCACATCGTCCTTGCCTTTGGCTCCACCTGTTGCACCGTCGCCCGCAGTTGCGCCTTCAGCTTTCGCGCCCTTGTTGGCTTCGTATGCGGCCTTGCCCAGTTCCATCGCAGCATCATTGAGTCCCTTGACTGCCGCCTCGATCGCAGCGCGGTCATCTTCCTTGACTTTGGATTCGAGATTGGAGATCGCACTTTCAACAGTGCCACGACTTTCAGGAGAAATCTTGGCGCCATGTTCTTCGAGTGTCTTTTTCGTCGCATAGATCACTTGTTCTGCTTGATTGCGAATATCAACAAGTTCGCGACGCTTCTTGTCGGATCCTGCGTTTTCTTCCGCTTCGCGTCGCATGCGCTCGACTTCATCCTTGCTCAAACCACTCGAACCCGTGATGCGGATTTCCTGCTTCTTGCCGCTGGACTTGTCTGTCGCAGTGACATTCATAATTCCGTTGACATCGATTGCGAATTCCACTTCGACTTGCGGCACGCCGCGCGGCGCAGATGGGATTCCCGTAAGATCGAATCGACCGAGACTTCGATTGTCTGCGGCAAATTCGCGATCTCCTTGGAGAACATGAATCGTTACCGATGACTGATTGTCCGCAGCGGTCGAGAAAACTTCCTTCTTGCTCGTTGGAATCGTTGTGTTTCGCTCGATGAGTCGTGTCATCACGCCACCAAGCGTTTCAACGCCAAGCGACAGTGGTGTGACGTCGAGCAAGAGCACATCCTTAACTTCGCCTTGCAACACGCCGCCTTGAATTGCTGCGCCGACTGCCACGACTTCGTCTGGATTGATACTTCGATCAAGTTCAGTTGTCTGGAAAATTTCCTTGGCGATCTCCTGCACCTTCGGAATGCGGATTGATCCACCAACCATCACAACATCTTGAACATCCTTTGGATTCAATTTGGCATCCTTGAGGCATGTCAGGCATGGCCCACGAAGTCGCTCGAAAAGATCCACGCAGAGTTCTTCAAACTTGGCGCGAGTCACAGTGACTTGCAAATGCTTTGGACCATTCTGGTCCGCTGTGATAAACGGCAAATTGACCGCTGTTTCCATTTGAGTCGACAATTCAATCTTCGCCTTTTCTGCCGCTTCCTTGAGTCGCTGAAGAGCCATTGGATCTTTGCGAACATCAATGCCTTCCTTCTTACGGAATTCTTCGCCGACAAAATCGATGAGGCGTTGATCGAAGTCATCGCCACCGAGATGTCCGTCGCCATTCGATGCAAGAACTTCAAAGACGCCATCACCGACATCGAGAATGGAGATGTCGAAAGTTCCGCCTCCGAGATCGAAGACAGCGATACGCGAATTCTTGCGCTTTTCCAAACCATACGCCAAAGCGGCAGCGGTGGGTTCGTTGATGATTCGCTCGACTTTGAGTCCAGCAATTTCGCCAGCGTCCTTCGTCGCTTGACGCTGAGCGTCATTGAAATATGCAGGAACGGTGATCACAGCACGATCAACCTTCTCGCCAAGATATTCCTCTGCAACTCTTTTCAGGTCGCGCAGAATCATTGCCGAAATTTCTGGTGGCGTGAAGATCTTGCCGCGAATGTCGACCTTGACCAAATCATCCGGCCCGCCAGTGACTGCGTACGGAACTCTGGTTTGCTCTTCTTTCACTTCAGAGCCTCTGCGGCCCATAAATCGCTTGATCGAGAAGACCGTGTTCTTGGGATTGGTGATCTGTTGATGTCGCGCAGGCTGACCGACAAGCTGTTCACCCTTTTCGGTAAAGCCGATGACGGATGGAGTTGTGCGATTGCCTTGCGAGTTGATGAGAACCTTGGGCTGTCCGCCCTCCATAATTGAGACGACGGAGTTGGTTGTTCCGAGATCGATTCCGATGATTTTTGACATAGCGTTGTTTCCTTTCGTTTCTACCCTTTGGGGGGCGAGAATGTATAGCAAAAACTATGCCAATTCAATCTTGGCGAAGTTCTAGGTGGAAAATCGCTATTCTCGCTCGCATGAATCAAGCACCTCCAACCGATATTCGTCTCGCAGTCGCCGTCGAGGCAATTCTGGCAGGTTTGGGGGCTCTTCGAGTGATTTTGCGAAATCCTCGCGCGCGGGAACCCGTCATTAAGCCCGATGGATCACCAGTAACCGCCGGCGATCTCGCAGTCCAAATGGCAGTCTGTTCTGTTCTCGCCAAACGGACTCCGCAGTGGATGGTCGTTGGGGAAGAAGGAGAAGCGAGTGTCTTGGGAGATGCTGGTGCAGAAATTCTCGTTCGTGCGGTTGCAGCAGTTCGCGAGTCAATGGGTTCGGATGCGCCGCGCGATCCAAGTGTCTTCCTTGCAAATCACCCGAAGCCTGAAGGATCGACATGGTGGACAGTCGATCCTATTGATGGAACAAAAGGATTTCGCAGCGCGCGACATTACGCACTTTGTTTGGCGCTCATCGAAAATGAACGCGCGACCGTTGGCGTCTTGAGTTGCCCGACGCTTGTGATGGGGAAAAATTTGCTGGACATTGGATCAGACGAACAATACGGAACGGTTTATGCAGCATTGAAAGGACATGGCGCTTGGAAATTTCAGCCAGCGGATGGAGTCACTCAACTCCCAAAGACCGCCGTGCGATTGCATCGACCGAAACACACTTCGCCAATTTGGCGTGTGTGCGATTCCATCGAAGGCGGTTCTCGAGCAGAACGCATGCGAGGCATTATGTCTGCGACAGGTTTGGCATGGAATTCCATTTCGCTTGACAGTCAATGCAAATATGCCCTTGTTGCAGAAGGTGTCGCAGATTGTTTTATGCGTGTACCAGCTTCGTATGGCGCAGAAAAAGTCTGGGATCACGCGCCAGGCGCTGTGGTTGCGCAAGAGGCGGGGGTGAATGTCAGCGATCTTGCCGGAAAGCCACTTATTTTTGCTGGGGATTCGCTTGACCAGAATGTCGGCACGCTGGCGTGTGATGAGGAAATTTATTCCAAGATTTGCGCGACCGCATCAACTCATTTGACTCGATCAACAAAGTCAACAGGCGCAAACTCGACAGGACTTTAAAGATGATTTCTTTCAAGCGCATTGTGGGTTGGCTTTGGAGTTCTTTTCTGATTTTGTGTGTGCTCATCGGAATCTCCGTGTCGATTGCTTGGATGATTGGCAGAGTGTTGACCGATCGATTCGCAGTCATTCAATCTTTGCATTGGATTCCAACGATCATTGCGCTTGCGATCACTCTTCTCTGTGCGACGATATTGATTTGGTCAAGTTGGAAGCGCTGTCGTCGCTTGCTCTGGATGATCGCTTTTTTTCAAGCGGTCGTATTTCTTCTACAGGATTACGCCATCACACGCACCACGCCTCTCTCAATTGCTGAAAGTGATTCTGCAATTCGCATCGTGCATGTGAACGTGAATTGGCCCGGGGACAATGCCAAGGCGATAGCTCGAAAACTTTCGAGCTCCCTTCTCAACTTGTATGGACAGACAGGTCCGGATGTTTTGTTTCTCTCGGAATATGGTCAAATGCTTGGAACCGAGGTCGTTGATATGTATTGCCCGAAGGATGCAACAGCGGTTTCAATAGGCCGTTTTGCAGTTGTAAGCCGACTGCAGATCATTGAGGTGATTCCGCTCTATGACGACACGAAGTCGACGGCTGCATTTGTGCGCTTCGCATCGTGGAAGGGCAATGCATCTTGGGGAGCGCTTTTGATTGATGTGCCGTCCAACCCCGCGATTTACAGATTCAAGATGTTGAGCGATTTGCGGTTGCGTCTCGATGCGCTCAAAGCTCCAGTTGCGGACATCGTCGTCGGAGATTTCAACACTGTTCGAGGCGGAGAGGCGATTGAAACATTTGCGCCAAAGATGCGAGATGCATTTGCCGAGTCTGGCATCGGATATGGCGCAACGTATCCCCGCGTGTTACCGCTTTGGCATATCGATCAAATGTTGCTGGGTCCTCGTGTGACTGCCAAGAGTTATGAAGTGATCGATACTGGTGTTGGAAAGCACTGCATGCAGATTGCAACGATTCAAGTAAAAACGCAACCAAATTGAAAGAAAGACAAATCCGTGGGGAGCAAATTTATTTATTAAAATTTGTCCAGAGTTTTTCGTAGATTTCTTCAGTTGCGGGATCGTCGACAGAATGGGACTGCATTGTATTTCGAAGCAACTTCGAATTATCTGACCAAAATCGAACGGAAATATCACCACGGAGTGTGTTCGTTCCGGTTCTATGGTTGATGTCAGATTCTTCGCGCATACCGTCGGCGACAAGACAATTGTCTGATGACTGTAGAAACAAAAATCGATGCTGTTGGGTGGCACTGTCCGTATCGCCTCTGAAATGGTAATTCGAATAGAGACGGACTGGAGAAGACTTCGCATCACCGACAAGCTGGCTGAAGTGGTGATTTCCGTGATGGCATGGACAATACAGACACTGCATATTGTCTAGGAACATTTTTCCATCGCCAACAAGCAAGCCTAGGCCATCCCATTGTTTTTCTAATTCAGGATTAGACATCGAGCCAGTTGTCAGAGCCATCATTTCCCCCGACTTCTCTAAGCCTTCATTATCGAAAATAGTTTCGGGAAGTCGCTCTCCATTTTGAAAAGCATATAAATAGATTGCCAGACCAATCTGCCGAAGATTCGAACTGCATTGAATTCGATTTGCACTCTCTCGTGCAGCTTTCAAACCCGGCATCATAATGCTTAAAAGAATTGCGATAATGGAAAGCGTGACGAGCAGTTCAATGATTGTAAAACCGCGAGGAAGAGAAAGTTGGAGAGATCGCAAAGATCGGATCTTGGGGAGACCCAACCAATTTTCTCGGTTCCGAAGTTTTTCGGATTTTCTCGAGATCATGGAAACTCCAAACGCAACGTACGGAGCTTTTACCAACCACCTACAATGTTATTGTGACACAGATTTTAAATAATGTCGGGTAAATTCCAGATTTTTCTCCTGTAAGGAGCAATACATTTTTTCGATAATATTGAAAAAATCAGAAACAAAGTTTGCATTGGGCCATTTTCGTGTCACAATACGAGTCGAGAGGAGAAGATGGATCTCTTCTACTGCCGTTTTTGATGGAAAAACGCTGGAAGGAACGCTGAAAAGTTTTTTGTGACCTGGTTGGGATGTTGGGTCTTTGAGCCGAGGTTTTAGGCCTAGGTTTTTAGGCATTCTCGACAGGAGGAGATGGGTATGGAAAACGAAGACTGGATATTGATGCAAGAAGTCGCACAAGGCAAGGAATCTGGCCTGCGGACGCTCTATGACCGTTTCGGAACCCTTGTTTTTCGCAACGCATGTCAGGTATTAGGCTCTGTTTCCGAAGCCGAAGACGCCACACAAGAGGTCTTTGTCCAAGTTTGGCGTACTGCAGATCGTTATGACCCAACCCGCTCAAAGTTGATTACCTGGGTGATGCTCATTTCCCGCAGAATGTTTATCGACCGTCTTCGCCGCCGAATGGTCCGTCCACACTCGATTTCTTTGGACGAAGGTCTGCACGATATTGCCTCTGCTGACACTCGGGACAACGAAATGAAAGAAGGAAGTGCAGCCATCCGCCGGCGCATGAGTGAACTTCCAGAATTGCAGAGAGAAGTGATCGAAAGGGTCTATTTGCAAGGATTTTCGCTTCGGGAAGTAGCAGAACAGCGTAATATGCCTGTTGGAACGATAAAAAGTGCTTTGAGCCGTGGTTTGGGAAGACTGCGCGAAAAGTTTGGTATGGAACAGTCTGGCTGATTTTGCATTTTCAGAGAATTTGTGTTTGAGGTTGAGGTTTGAGGGAATTGTGCGACAAAAGGGAGTTGCACTGCGTATTGGATCATCAGAGGGAACGGTTGGCTTGTTGCCAATCTCCTCAGGAGGACTGTGGTGCCGAGTGGCCCGCAGTGGGAAAAAGGGACACGGCGGTGATTGCGCCTCTCCCGGACTGAGGGTTAAGGGCCCGCAGTTTTCTTCTGTCAGAGGTGTGTATGACAACGTATTCGACCAACCGAGATGAAATTTTAGAGCTTGCCCAGTTAGAGGTACTTGGAGCACTTGAGAGTGCCGATTGTGCCCGACTTGAGCGGCTTTTCAGAGATTCAACCCCAAGCATTCAGCGCGAGGTTATTGATATGCAAGAGTTTGTCGCAATGCAATCGGCCTTATTGCCAGCAATCGAACCAGAGCGTTCACTCCGACTGCGAGTTTTAGCGTCTGTTGCTCAGGCGGTGGAAGAAAGCGATTCTGAACTTGTGCCCCTTGCCAAAATAGGAAAAAAGATGCACGGAAATTCCTCTGGATACAAATCGCCGCTTGACGAAACTGCAGGTGGCGAATCATTCGCAACGACAGGAATTTCGCAAGCTCTCGGATCGAGTCGCGCAAATCAAATGCGAGTTGCAGAAGACACTCACTGGAGACGATCGGCTATGGTGTGGCGTGCGGCATGTATCGTCGCTCTTGGTGTACTCATAACTGTTTCAGCTTTCGAAGTATCGAATTCTCGGCAATCTGCGCGCATCAGCGAACTTGCTCTTCAAAATGCGACTGCAGCAGAATTGAAAGACTTGATCGGCTCAGGAATTGCTGAATTTCTTGATCAACGAAGCATTGTGAAGGGTTTGGTCGGAGTCACGCCTCGCGACAACGGAGCGGCAATCGTCTCGCTTTCATCAAAGCTCGATTCTGTGTTTGTCATGTGGTTTGACCTTCAGACTGCCCAAAAACTCTCATTGCAAATATGGGATGCGGAGAGTGGAACCACAATCGATGTCGGATCATTTTCCGTCGGGCATCGGCTTGGTGGAACTCGAATCAGTTTGATGCCAAATATGGCAACTCCCAATTCCAATTGGCGACTGACTGATGAGCGTGGAATTGTGCTGTTTTCCTCGAATCCAAAATAAAGACCCCTGCGCTAGAAATTAATCTGCGGCGCGCCTGAGCCATTCTTCTTCGTACTTTGATTTCTCTCGCTCGACGAGAGTTCGATCATCAAGCAAGGTGTTGGTCTTCTTGCGGTCGGCATACACCGCTGGATCGCCAAGTTGTTCGTCGATTTTCGCAAGTCGAGCATTCACATTCTGCAAATTGTTTTCCAGTTCTGTTTGGTCAAGACGCGAAAGTGGATTTCTTGGATCAGCAGTTCGCTTGATGCGATCGCTCGAAGTGGTTCGAGGTCGAGACGCTTTAGGAACAGTTGACACCTTCAAATTTGTAGTTGCTTTCGATTGAGGCTTTGCGGAGTCCGTAGTCGCTTTCGCACTTTCTGCGGGTGGGGTTTTTGTACTTTCACCTCGAATTCGCTGTGCATCAAACTCTGCATATGTTCCTTGGAAGAGCTGCCACTTTCCATCTCCATCGATCGAAAGAATTTGATCGCATGTCGCAGTGAGAAGCGCTCGATCATGGCTAACCAAGATCAGAGTTCCGTCGTATCCGCCTTCATCTGGAGGGAGAGAAAGCGCTTGCTCGAGTCGTTCTGCGCTTGGAATATCGAGATGGTTGGACGGTTCGTCCAAGATGAGCAAGTTGTGCGCGCCAGCGACAAGTCCAGCAAGCACCGCACGCGCGCGTTCGCCACCGGAGAGCGATCCAAGCAGAGATTCTTGGGCTCGACCAGAAAAGAGGAACGCACCTGCAAGGTCTCGCGCTTCTTGTTCTGAAAGTCGAACTCCATTCGCCCTTGGTGGAACGGTCATTTGTAAATATGTCCAGACTTCCTGAGTCTTGTCCAAATGATCGTGCGTTTGTCGATACCACCCAACGGAAAGGCGGGGGCTGCGCTTGAGTACACCCTTGTCTGGTTTTTCATCGCCCATCAAGATTCGTAAAAGCGTTGTCTTTCCAGTTCCATTGGCACCAACAACGCCAAGCCGATCGCCTGGCTTGAGAGTGATTTCGAAGTCGCGCAAGAGAACGCGTTCGCCAAATGCTTTCGACACATCGTGCGCCGAGACGACGATGTCGCCAACGCGTTCAGCTCGAGGAAGTTCGAGGCGCATCACGTCAAAATCCACGGGTCTTTCGACCAAATTATCGCGCTGAAATCGCTCGAGACGCGTCGCGCGGCCCTTGGCTTGTCGCGCGCGCTGGCCAGCTTTGTATCGAGCGATATACGCCTCTTCTCGCCCGATCTTGTCCTGTTGCTTTTCGTGAATGCGTTGCTGTGTCAACGCACGTTCGCGTCGCAAGATAGTGAAGTCCGCATAGTTGCCTGGATATTCTCGAATGCTTGCGTCGTGAATTTCGACAATCCGAGAGACAACGCGATCAAGCAACCAGCGATCATGGCTGACAACGACGACAGCACCAGGGAATTCATCCGCAAGAAAATCTTCAAGCCATCGACGCCCTTCGATGTCCAAGTGATTCGTAGGTTCGTCGAGCAAAAGAAGATCGGGTTCTTCAAGAAGTAATCGCGCAAGTCCCGCACGCGCACGCTGCCCTCCAGAAAGTTTGCTAACAAGCGTCGAAAACTGTGCGTCGATAAATCCGAGTCCGTGCAGAACAGCGTCGATTTTATGATCAACCGCATATCCACCGCCACGTTCAAATTCTGCATCAAGCGCAGCTTGTCTTGTCAGCAGGCGATCAAGATCATCCGCAGTCGCATGAGAAAGTTGGTCGTAAACCTGTTCGAGTTCATGGCGAATTTCGCTCAGACGAGTGAACGCGCGCGCCGCAGCTTCTCGCAGTGTGTCGGTGGGCTCGATGGTGGGGTCTTGAGTGAGAAAACCAACGCGACATCCTCTCTGCAGGCCGACAGACCCAGCATCGGGCTTCGCTTGTCCTGCAAGCAATCGCATCAATGTGCTCTTGCCGCAACCGTTTCGTCCGACAAGCCCGATCTTTTCACCAGGTTCGATGGACAGCACCACTCCATCAAGGAGGAGGCGTGTTCCATGTCCAAAGCGGACATTCGTCAACGTGGCAATCGGCATTTTCCGATACTACATATATAACCTGTGCAGATGAACTCTTCACTGAATCAATCTGCAAATTGGATCTCGCGCTGGCGAGGATCTCGACTTTTCATTATGCCGCTGGTCATTGTTTGCGTTGGGTTATGGATCTCATCCATGCAGGGGCGTTCGGCAACTGCGGAGTCGGAGCGAGTTCATCTTTTTTTGTTGCAGATACTTGAAGAAACGGCACTCGACCAGCAGTCGATGACGCGCAGTCTTGATGCGAGCGATCCAATCATTGCGAAAGAGTTTCGCATGCGAATATGCAGGTCGGCAGGGCAGATGAAATCGGCTGTTCCTTTGATCGAAGTGAAGGGTGGCGATTTTGGCCTTGGTTCGGCTGGAAACGCGACCCATACTGCGCTTGCGTGTTATCAAGGCGGTGAAGCAATTGCTGTTCGCGTGATCGCAACGCCTGGAGAATCAGATATCAAAGTTGTCGGTGTCTTCGCGCCGAATGCGGCGGAGTTCAGTTCTCTCCAACTTCCAGATTGAATGAGGAATGCATGAAAGTATGGCTCAACGGAAAATTTGTTCCAGCGCAAGAAGCGAAAGTTTCGCTCTTTGATTCTGGTTTCCAGCACGGGGTGGGAGTTTTTTCATCGATGTGCGCAAAGCATGGCCGAGTATTTCGATTGATGTCGCATATGGAGCGTTTGAAGGCTTCGGCGGTCGAACTTGGTGCACTCGAAGTTCTGCGAATCGAACCTCTCGCAGATGCTGTCGAAATGACGCTCGCGCAGAACAATATGACGGAGGCTCGCGTGCGGATGACTGTGACTGCAGGTGATCTGAAGATGTTGAAATCGCCAGGAGTCGAAGGAGAACCAGCGCGCAATGATCCGACCATCGCAATCGTTGTACAGCCACCGACTCCATATCCGCAAGAGATTTTTGAACGAGGTGTGCGCGTACGCATCGCCGATGCACGGGTCAATCCGCACGATCCATTTGCGGGGCATAAGACGCTTTGGTATTGGCCCAGATTGGCGGAGTTGCAACTTGCGGCGGCAGCAGGCTGTTCTGAAGCACTTTTCTTCACGATCAACAACCGAGTCTCTTGTGGAGCTGTCAGCAATATTTTTGTTGTGCGCAATGGAAGACTTATCACGCCGTGGGCACGCGGTGAAAGCAATGCTGGTATCGCTGCGCCTGTCTTGCCTGGAGTGACGCGGGGGGCAGTGATCGAATGCGCACAAGAACGGGGAATATCCGTCGAGCGTGCGGACTTGACGATCGACGATATTTTGGGGGCTGATGAAATCTTCCTGACGAATTCCAGTTGGGGGGTTCTGCCAGTTGTTGGCGTCGAAAAGAAAAGTATTGCAAATGGAGTCGTTGGAGAAATATCACAGCGACTTCGTGATGACTATTTGCAGTTGGTCGAATCCGAGACTTTGAGTGCTTCGAGCGAGTCGAGCGAAGAATCTAGTTCGGACGAATGACTCGAACATTCTCTCTGCCTTCGGAATCTCGCTGCGGGATCGAAGGTCGGCCTTGCGCGGCACCATTCAACCAACTCCGAACGATGCGGGTGATTGTCACCAGGAAAGCGATCGCAATGATGATTGCCACAAAGAGAGCAAGAAAGAAAAAGCCTGCGATGAAAAAGAACGCCACGATCGGAATGATGAGAAGCAGGAAGATGATCGCGCGGAGTTTGGATGGCTTGAAGGAGATGGACGTCGCGGGTCGATGGACATTGACGGAAGGAGGGAGTTGCACGGCAAGGTTCAGGATAGGGCGGGGTTCGTGAGTAGACGAATTGATCTGAAAATCCGAGCAAAGTTGAGCGCTCAATTTGCTCGGTGAAACTCTATTATGAAAGAAATGGCGGGCGAGTTCGTTCATCTTCACCTGCACTCCGAATATTCGCTGCTCGATGGTGGCAATCGCATCGAAGCACTTGTGAAGCGTGTCAAGCAACTTGGAATGACTGCGGTTGCAGTCACCGATCACGGCAATCTTTTTGGTGCGATGGAATTTTATGAAATCGCGCGCAAGAATGGGATCAAGCCGATCTTAGGGATCGAGGCGTATGTCGCGCCAGATCACGATGGCAAGGAAGGGGATCGTCGAAGTCGAATCGCAACGAAAACTCAAGATGGTGGTTTTCATCTTGTCCTGCTCGCGCAAAATTTGACGGGATGGCGCAACTTGATGAAGTTGTCGAGTGATTCATTTTTGCAGGGCTTTTATCACCGACCACGCATGGATAAATCTACGTTGACGCAGTGGGGCGAAGGATTGATTGCGATCAATGGACATTTGGGATCGAGCATCGCGTTTCACTTGACGAACTTTGTCCAAACAGGTCAAGCGAGTCATTGGGCGCTCGCGCTGGATGAAGCGCGTTGGCACGCACGAACATTCGCGCCAGATGAACATGGCGAGCCACGATTTTATATCGAACTTCAGCGGCATATTGCAGAGCAAGAACGAATCAATCCACTGCTCAAGAAAATTGCCGCAGAATTGAATTTGCCGTTAGTGGTTGACAATGACGCGCATTTTCTTTTGGAAAGCGATCACGATTTACACGACACCCTGTGCTGTATTTCGATGGCGAAGAACAAAGAAGATATGGCTCGAATGCGCTATCCCAAGGAACTTTTCGTCAAGAGTCCCGCAGAAATGGCTGCGACATTTTCGGAGCCAGATGAGCAGGAAGCGCTTGCAAATACCGTGCGAATCGCTACGCGCTGTTCTGTCGAACTGCCCCATGGAGAAAGTCACGCGCCTGTCGTACGCGTCAAGTCACCCAAAGAAGCGGCGCGATACAACGGTGGTGATCTGACGGAGTGGTTCAAGGAGTATTGTCAAAAATTCGAGTTGAGTCCATTTGACGGCGCTGGTCATGCTTCGCAAGATGCATCAAAGATCGAATGTGATCGCGCATTGTCGATGCTCTGCGAGGCGGGTTTGATTTGGCGCTATGGTCCGCATGGTGTGACGCCAGTCATTCGATCCAGGTTGGAGCGCGAGTTGCAGATTCTGGCCAACAAATCGATCAGTGCATACTTCTTGATTGTGTGGGACTTTGTCAGTTGGGCTGGTCAGCGCGGAATCCCAGCCACGGCGCGCGGATCGGGAGTTGGAACGATGGTTGGATATGTCTTAGGTTTGTCGAACGCATGTCCTGAAAAATATGGGTTGCTCTTCGAGCGTTTCACAGATCCAGATCGAAGCGAGTATCCCGATATCGATATTGATATTTGTCAAGATGGTCGCGGCATTGTTCTGGATTATGTCCGCAAGAAATATGGGCATGTTGCTCAGATCATTACATTTGGTCGACTCAAGGCTAAGGCTGCGATCAAGGATGTTGCGCGCACGATGGGCGTGTCAGTTTCCGAGGCGCAGCGATTGTCAGATCTGATTCCGAGCGAAGTGAATATCACTTTGCAGAAAGCGATCGACCGCGAGCCTGCGCTGCGTGCCGCACGCGATGAAAATCCGCTCATTCGAAAAGTTCTCGAGCACGCAATGGGGCTCGAAGATCATGCGCGAAATTCAAGCACGCACGCTGCAGGTGTTGTGATTTCGACTCAACCTCTGGAGAGCATCGTTCCTCTGTGTAGGGCAACAAGTGCCAGCGAGGAAACAATCACGCAGTGGGATGGTCCGACATGTGAGAAAATCGGTTTGCTCAAGATGGATTTTCTGGGACTGCGAACGCTCTCGACAATCGAATGCGCAAAGAAATTGATCCGAGAATCGCTGACTCCTGCTGCACAGTGGGCAGCCATTGGTCGCTCGGCAGAATTCGAATCCAAAGATGGCAAGCGTGGCGCGGATCCGCTTGATCTCGATCGAATTGACTTCGCAGATCAGCGTGTACTTGCTCTCTTCCGTCGCGCCGAAACGGGCGGTGTTTTTCAATTCGAATCTGGTGGAATGCGCAAGACGCTCGCCGATATGCAGCCCGATCGTTTGGAAGATCTCATCGCGGCGAATGCGCTCTTTCGGCCAGGTCCGATGGAACTTATTCCCGATTATTGCAAACGCAAGGCAGGTCGTCAGGCAGTGCCGAGCGTTCACGAAGTTGTCGATCGATTGACTGCCGAAACATACGGAGTCATGGTCTATCAAGAGCAGATCATGCAAGTTCTGCACCAGCTTGGCGATATTCCGCTGCGTGCTGCGTACACAATTATCAAGGCGATCTCGAAGAAGAAACAGGATGTGATCAACGCTGCGCGTTCGGACTTCATCCGTGGCGCAGGCGTGCGGGGGCTTGCCACCGATCAAGCGAATGATTTGTTTGATTTGATTCTGAAATTCGCCGGTTATGGCTTCAACAAGAGTCATTCGACTGGGTATGCAATCATCGCTTTTCAGACTGCGTATTTGAAGACTTACTTCCCTGCGCATTACATGTCAGCGGTGCTGACATTCGAAAGTCAGGCACAAAAGGTGGAAGATTGGGCGGTCTATCTGGAAGAATGCAAGCGGATTCTCTGGGCGGATAACACATCTTCGCATCGACATGCTGGCGTCGAAGTGAAAGGGCCCGACATCAATCTGTCCACGATGGATTTCGCCGTCGTCTTTGGGCCAGACGAACCACGCGATCACCTGCACGGTCATGTTCGATTCGGATTGCGTGCGATGAAAGGTGTCAGTGATGGAGCAATTGGAGCGATCATCGAAGAACGCAATCGAAGTGGACCATACAGAGACATCTTCGACTTATGTGCTCGCGTGAATTTGCGCGCCGTCAATCGATCATCGCTTGAGACGCTCATCAAGGCTGGAGTTCTGGATTCGCTTCATGGAACGAATCAACGCTCTGCAGTTCTTGCGTCGTTGGATGACGCACTTCGAGCGGGTCAGGATTTGGCGCGTGATCGCGCGGCGGGTCAGATGTCTATGTTTTCTGCTCCGGAAGAATCGCCGGCAACTCTTGCGTTCACTCCAGCAGCTTCCACTTCTTCTGGGTCAGTCACCGCTGCATCTTCATCACTCAAACTTCGAAAAACAGATCCATGGGATCGGATGACGACTCTCAATTATGAGCGGGAAGCGCTTGGATTTCATGTTTCTGGTCATCCACTTGATGACTGGCGTGGAGAAATCAACTCGTTCTGCAATTGTGATAGCGACAGACTTGTGGGTGGTGCAGGAGGCGGTGTGATTGTGATTGCAGGACTGATCACGCGAATTCGTCAGATCATCACACAACGCGGAGCAAGTGCGAATCAACGAATGGCAATTGCGACTCTCGCTGATCGCTCTGGAACTTTCGATGCTGTACTTTTCGCAGAAACATATGCGGCATTTGGCGAATTGATTCAAGATGGAAAAGTTGTTCTGTTGTCGGGAACTGTTGATACATCACGATCTGAACCTGGGGTGATCGTTGACAGGGTTTTCCCAATCGAAGAAGCTTCTGCACATCTGGCAAGTCGAATTGAGATTCGATTGACGGATCCCGCGATTGGCACGTCAACGGAAGAAACGCTGATACCCACGATTCGAATGTTGGCTGGCGCACTTCGCCAAGCGGCGGGGAGTGTTTTAAGTCTCAAGGGTCGTCCTGTCGAAGTCGCTGTTCTGTTGGAAGTTGAAGGCGGAGTTGCAACGCTTCTTCCACACGGAGTTCGAGTTGTTGCAGAAGCAGGAGTGCTTCGAAAACTCACCGAGATTGTCGGTTCGGGGCGAGTGATTGTGCGTGGAGGATGGCTTCCGCCCAAGCGCGAGCGCGAGAATCGTGGTGGGCAGAATCGCAGCGCGAATGGATCAGCAGGTTCATGGAAAAAGTCGACCGATATTCCAGCCGGCGCTTGATTTGCGATACACAATTCGCTCGTGCAGACGATGTGTGTCGCCTTGCCAAAATTCGATTGATTCGAGTGCGACGCGATAACCACCCCAGTGAGGTGGTCTGGGAACTTCTTTGCCCTCGAAGCGTTTATCCACTTCGCGAATGCGATTTTCGAATGTGGCGCGATCGACAAGCGGTCGACTTTGATCGCTCGCCCAGGCGCCGATTCGATTCATACGAGGGCGGCTGAAAAAATACGCATCGCTGTGCGCATCACTTGTCGCAGTGACTTTGCCTTCAATTCGAATCTGACGATCCAAATGATCCCAGTGAAAAAGCAGAGCAGCTTGCGGAGAATGCGACAAATCAAGTCCTTTTCGACTCAGGCGATTTGTAAAAAAGACAGCGCCGTGTTCGTCAAAGCCTCTTAACAAAACGATTCGAAGTGACGGAGTGCCGTCAGCATTGACAGTCGCAATTGACATCGCGTTTGGATTTGGAATTGGAAGTTGGAAAGCTTCGTCGAGCCATCGAATAATTTCAGCGACGGGATTCTTCGGTGGATGCTCGAAGTCCATCAGCACAGGTTGAAATCCCAATTCAACAGCAGGACGCTTCTCGAAGCGGATGAAAGGGAAGTCGTCCATAGATTCGCTCATAGATGTAAGAGTATGCGAGAGGGGGGATCAGAGTTGTCGAGGGGTACGTCGATCGTGAGGTTTGCGGTGCGCAGGACCTTCACGAGCCGAGAGTTTGAGTGCTTCGATTTTCTTTGGATCGTCGAGACCGAAATAAACTTTCCACGCTTGAATTTGTTGTTGAGTCAATGGATCGATCTGTGGTCTTGCTTTCGACCCTCGCGCACCAGATCCGCCTCGTGTATTGCGTGGAGCGCGTCCCGCTGCCGCATGATCGCGCGAGAGGATCTCCAGAAAATCATTCGCTGATATTGTTGGACATCGACGCCGCTTCGCGTGTTTAAGAATCGCTCGATCACTTGTGACGACAGTCATACGGCGAGGTGCAGTGCAACCATCGACCATCTGGGCGATCACAGCATCTGCCGAACTGTGACTGCCTGCATAATGAAAAACGACGGATCCAAGATCGTTGGTCGGACGCCCACGAGCAGGACCATCGCAAACCAAACACGTTGCTTCTCGCTGAAAACGGCTTCCACAGATCAGTTCGGCTAGTCCAGACTCATCAAGACCCGCAATTTCTGGGGGCAGAATGCCAGTGACGTGTAGGAGATTGTTGACATCAATAATGAGCGGCATTGGCAAATGGTCTGCGGGTACTTTCCCATGATTGGCCTCGGTTTGCTTGGAATGACAAATTATGCTCTAATTCAGGACTCACCCCATACAAAGGATTCAAACGCAATGCCAATTCGAGTCAAGAGCAGAGGAAACGAAACAGCCGAACAGATGCTTCGCCGCTTTAAGAAGTTGTGCGAGCGTGAAGGAATTACCAAAGACCTGAAGCGTCGGCAGTATTACGAGAAGCCCTCTGAAATCAAGCGTCGCGAAGAAATTCGTGGACCGCAACGAACATTCACCATCCGAACTGATTCTGATCGTGGCTTCGGTTTTAGCAATGGTGGCGGCGGCGGTTCATCATCTGGTGGAGGCCCACGAGGTCGCTCTGGTGGAGGTGAACGTTCTGGTGGCGGCGGTCGTACTGGCGGCGGTCGTACTGGCGGCGGTCGAACTGGTGGCGGTCGAACTGGTGGCGGTCGAACTGGTGGCGGTGCTGGTCGCACAGGTGGCGGTGCTGGTCGCACAGGTGGCGGTCGTGCCGGAAGCGGTCGCTGATTCGTCAAGCTGATTTTTCTTGCGCGCGATGAGTCGATCAACGATAAAGAGTGATGCCGCACGCACGAAGTCATTCGCGCTTGATGCTGCAAAATTAATGTCCGAATTGAAATGTTCTGACATCGTCATCCTTGACCTTGTTGGGCGGTCACAGATTTGTGACTACATGTTGATCGCATCTGGAACGAGCCAACGTCAAATGAAATCTGTCGGCGAAGCAATAGACAAATTGGGCAAGGCTCAGGGTTCGCCAGCATGGCGAACAGATGCTGATAGTGGAACCAGTTGGATAGTTGTTGATTTCGTCGATGTGGTTGCGCATCTTTTTGAGCCTTCACAGCGCGCTTTTTATGACATTGAAGGTCTTTGGATTGATGCGCCGCGCTTGGCTTGGCGTGCGTCAGCATCGACGACTCGCTGAAGCTCTCTCTTTGAGAGAACTCATATTCGAGAACTGGTAAAATATTGAAATGAAAATTACCTGCTGCGCTTTCTTGGCGTTGATTCTTTGCAATTTTTCGCTCGTGGCAAAGAGTCAACAAAGCTCCGATGTGACAGCCGCGCAACAATCCGCGCGTTCGACGGACAATTCAGCGTCAACTGATCAAGCGCGCGCTGATCGGTCTCGCGAAGTGGTCGTGAATGGTCCAAGTGAAAACAAACTTGCAGGAACTTTTCTGTTGCCTGCAGGCACATCACCAGCGCGGCGCGTTCCTGCTGTTGTGTTCATCACAGGAAGCGGACTGCAAGACCGAGATGAAACAATCTTTGGTCATAAACCTTTTCGTGCGATTGCGATGATGCTCGCTCAAGTTGGGATTGCATCAATCCGCTGTGATGACAGAGGATTTGGAAAGTCCACAGGTGATCCTGCGTTGGCGACGACATTTGATTTTTTAGAAGACGCACAGGCACAGGTTGCGTGGTTGCGATCTCAGCCCGAAATTGATCCGAAACAAATTGGCGTTGTTGGACATAGTGAAGGTGGTTTGATTGGTCTGTTGATGTCGCAAGCGCCAGAACCTGCGATGAATTTCGCAGTGCTGCTTGCGCCTCCAGGAATTTCTGGAGGAGAGATTCTTACCGGGCAATCGGAGGACATGTATACGAATATGAATGTGCAACCGATGCTGAAAGCTTTCGCTTTGGAAAAACATCGTGAGATGATGGATGCAGTCGCTGCGAATGCGGACGAGGCAACTTTGACTTTGGCGATGCGCGCATTGGTCGAGGCGCAATTCGATTGCGTGATGAAGGTCAAACCATCAGATGCAACGATCGAGACAACGGTCAAGCAAGGTTTGGCGCAGGTCAGCAGTCCGTGGATGCGAACATTCATTTCGATTGATCCATTGCCTGCCATTCGCCGAATTGGCGTGCCGATGTTGATTCTCTTTGGAGAACGCGATGTACAGGTTTCGCCTGCGCGAAATGTCCCGCCGTTTCAATCAGGGAGTGTGGAAAGCCCGATGAAACCAGAGATTGTGATTCTGCCCAAATTGAATCATCTTTTCCAGCCTGCAATCACTGGAATGCCAGATGAATATGCGACGATTAAAGTGGAAATGGATCCGGATGTCTTGAAAAAGATCGGGGATTGGGTGGTTGCGAAGACGAATTCCCAACCGAATTCCCAACCGAATGGTGCATCGATCGCTGCGCCACTCGCACAGCCATCGGTACCTGTCGCTTCACCAAAGTCATCGCCATAAACGGTCTGCCTTCGCGCGCAAACTTGCGTTCAAAATTTGTTCCAACCATTTCACCTTCTTTGGCAGATTCGGGAGAAACGAATGGTTTGATGTCGAAGAGATTTGCATTGCGCGTTGCATGATCTTGATACCACTTCCAAAGTTCGACATGATCCGTGACAAGGCGAAGTTCCCCTCCCATCTTCAGGATTCGATGGAAGTGCAGCAGCGTTTCGTCCTGAATAACGCGACGCTTGTTGTGGCGCGACTTTGGCCAAGGATCGCTGAAGTACAAGTGAATGACGGTGGCGATTTCGTCGGGCAACCAAAAACGACAGAGCTCGGTTGCGTCTGTATGCAGAACGCGAATATTGTCGAGTTCTCGCCTGCGTACACGATCTGCCGCATATCGCCAAAATTCTGCCGTCCATTCGATACCCAGAAAATTTGTGTCGGGTTGGCGAACCGCTTGTTGGACGAGAAATGTTCCTTTGCCTGTACCGATTTCCATCTCGAAGGAATTTTTTGGTGAGGCGAAAAGATTTCTCGGATCAAAGGGCCCAGCATCATGCGCAGGCAATTGCGCTTGGGTGATGCCGAAGTTTCCGACATCAAGAGTTTTTCCGCGTGCGGGGTCCATAAAAATCCGAGTCATACTTTATGCAGCCGATTCGTCCGCTGGTGGCTTCCAATTCGAATCTGGATCGCGTGTCAATGCCTTCGCCGCCATCTTGATGCATCGCAAGCAGATGATCGCTTGTGGATAGGCAGGACTTTCGAAACAGGGATCGGTTCGTTCCTCAAGACACATCGTGCATTTGGAAGGTTGACCCTGCGCAGAGTCGTCGCAGCCACCAATATGCACCGCGGAGTATGCGATTCGCAGACAACTACCGCAGATGCACGAACCGTGATGCCCTTCAATCATCGGCCGATCTATTGTCCACGACGAATGGCAATAGTCGCAGAGGACATCTTCCATTCGAACTGCTTCTAGATTTGTTCCTTCGCGGCGCATGGGGAGAGGATAAACGCAGATTCGCTCCGATAGGCTGTACCAATGCCCCTCGGTCCATCGCTTGCCAATAAGTGCCAGATTCTCTTCGGAGCAGCAGCGCTGCTGATTTTGGCGGGTGCAATGATCGTTCCATGGGTACGGTTGGAGTGGGTGGTCGAGGACAGTCAGCGTGAAATGTCTCGGCAATTGGCGGAAACATGGGTTGGCAACGGATTCGCGCTGAATCGAACAGAGGGAATTCCAATTCCAATTCGAGTTGTTCCGATCGAGCAAATCGAAGATGGAAGTATTGGAGACATCTTTGTGGATCAGGCATATCGCCAATTTCTAGGCGAATCTGGCGAAGATGAATATTTCGCAACACTTCAGACGGAAGGTGGAATCGTGTATCGATATGCGCGAGCTCTTCGCGAAGCGCAGTGGCGCGCGATTCAAGATCGGCGCTTCGTTGATTTCTCTCCGCGTTCTTCGGAGACTGCGCTTGGAGATCCGCTTCGTGCTGTGTTGGTCATCGAGCGCACAAGTCCATTTGCATCACGACAGATTCTTTCGAATCGTTGGTACATCATTGCAGGTGGTCTGATTGCTGTCGTCTTGGCGGTGATTGTGTTCTCATTGATTCTGACCAAGTTGATTTTCTCTCCTGTGCGGCGTTTGCGTGAAAGCGCAGAGAAGGTGCGCCGAGGTGATCTGACCGTGCGAAGTTCGCTGCGGACTGGCGACGAATTGGAGGAACTCTCTCGCGCATTCGATCAGATGCTTGATGAAGTCATTCAAGTGCAGCAGTCTCTTCGAGCAATGAATGAATCGCTCGATCTGAAAGTTGTCGAATTGTCCGAGGCAAATGTTGGTTTGTTCGAATCGAATCGATTGAAGAGCGAGTTCTTGGCGAATGTCTCGCATGAGTTGCGAACGCCCTTGAATTCCATCATCGGATTCGCAGAATTGCTCTCAGAAATCGCGCGGGTTGATCCAAAAGCGGATCCAAAGCGGGTGCGATACATCAGCAACATCTTGACGAGTGCGCGAATGCTCTTGGACATGATCAACGAACTCTTAGATATGGCGAAGATCGAAGCAGGGCGGATGTCTGCTTCAGTGGTCTCTTCAAGTATTGCCGACATCATTGAAGGACTTGAAACGATCATGCGTCCGCAGGCAATGGCGAAGCAATTGAAGTTGGTCGCTACTGTTGCAGCAGACCTTCCCGTGGTTGAAACGGATCCGGGAAAACTGCAGCAGATTCTGTACAACTTTCTTTCGAATGCATTTAAGTTTTCGCCAACTGGCAGCGAGATACGAATTATTGCCGCAGCCATCAGTATGGATTCTCGCGCAGCAATTCGGATTTCAGTAGTCGATCAAGGACCTGGAGTTCCATTTGATTTGCAAGACACGATCTTCGAAAAATTTCGACAAGTCGACGCGAGTCATACGAAGTCGCACGGCGGTACTGGACTCGGTCTGGCAATTTGCCGAGAATTGGCGACGATTCTTGGATGCACTGTGGGCATTCTTTCGGAGCCTGGCCGCGGTGCGACATTCTTTGTTGAAGTCCCGATTTATTTTCGCGTGCGAGAACGAAAGCCACTCCTTGGAGAGCTTGCGCCCCAAGTCGCTCCCTAAGTTTCTCTTCAAACACAGCGTTGAAGTCGCTCGGTGATCAATCGATCTGCTCCGGAAATTCGTCTGCGGATTGTGCTCGCATCAATGCGCATCGGGCGTGAGGAGTGTCCCGCAAATTCCGTCGGTGATTCAGCGAGAACTTGCATCACTGCCAGCGCAACTTGCGATGGCGTGTGCGATCCAGTGGGGGACCACCAATCGTAATCCGACCACGCGAGGGTCAATTCACACATTGGATCGACTTGCCTTGATCGCCGAATCTGGAAAATCCAGCACGCGGAGCCTTCGCGCTCTGTGGCGACTTCAAGTTCGAGGTCTGATTGCATGCGTGAAAGAATAGCGCCGACAAGCGAAGAATCTTCTACGCTTCATGCAATGATGTTCCTCTTGGAAACCGTTCGGTTAGGTTTGGGCAATTTGCGCCGGCACGCACTGCGATCCATACTGACTTGCCTTGGTGTCATCTTGGGTGTTGCTGCTGTGATCGTGGTTGTTTCCATTGGAGAGGGCAACAAGCAATCAGCGCTGCGTGATATCGCCGCGCTTGGTGCAACCAACATCATCGTCCGAAGCTCCAAACCGCCAGACGCTGCAAGCACGACTCAAGCGCGAACTTTTTTGTCTCGATATGGAATCACCTACGAAGATGCACGCAGATTGAAAGGCGCACTTCCAGATGTCGAGTCAGTCGTTCCGCTGAAGGCAGTCGGAAGCGAAATCAGCAGAGGGCCATTTCGAACGAACAGTCAGTGTTTCGGAACCTTGCCGATGCTTGCTGAAGTTGCGAATTTGCGCGTCGCTTCTGGCGGTCGTTATTTAACCGATCACGATATCGAAACACAGGCGCCGGTTGCTGTGCTTGGCGCAGAAACTGCGCGGCAACTTTTTCCGGCGCGCGATGCGGTTGGTCAAGATTTCAGAATCGATCAACAAGTTCTGCGAGTCATCGGCGTTCTGCAAGAGCAAGGTCTGTCTGGCGGTGCAGGCGGTGCACTGGTTGGTCGTGATCTGAATCGTGACATTCATTTGCCGCTCACGACCGCCGAGCGTCAATTCGGTGATGTCATTCAGCGGCGAACATCAGGGTCGTTCACGACAGAAGAGGTTCAGTTGAGCGAGGTCTATGTCACGGCCCCTTCGACGACGGCAGTGAATCAGATTTCGCAGCGCGTCGAGCGCATCATGGCCACGGGTCATCCAGATATGAACGATGTGCAAATTGTTGTTCCATGGGAATTGCTCGAAAATGCACGGCGTGCAATGCTTGTTTGGAATGTGATGCTTGTCGCAATCGCTGCGATCAGTCTATTGGTCGGCGGCATCGGCATTATGAACATTATGCTTGCGAGCGTGACTGAACGCACTCGCGAGATTGGTATTCGTCGTGCTCTCGGTGCAACGCGTCGACACATCATTCTGCAATTTCTTGTCGAGACGGGTTCGCTTTCTGCTGTTGGAGGATTACTTGGAATTGTCTTGGGCGTTCTTGCGTCGGTTGGACTTGGCGAGATTGTTCCTGTGATTCAAAAGTGGCAAATGTTTCGCGGTGTATTTGGCGGTGGATTTTCGTTGCAGCCGATCGTGACGGGTTGGTCGATCTTTGTCAGCTTTGGAGTTGCGGCGGCGGTTGGATTGATCTTCGGTATGTATCCCGCAATTATTGCGAGTCGCAAGGATCCAGTCGTCGCGTTGCGACACGATTAGCAGTGGAGTGAGCGACTGACACAGCCGCGGGCGCAGCTGCGGACACAGCCACGGAATCGCATCGGTGAGCAGCCGTGGAAAGTCCTCTCGGGGCTCAAACAGTCCTCGGCGACCGACACGATCCGGTTTACGAATTTTTTTTGCAAGTGCCGTCGGCCGCCTGCGGAACTCGCCCGAGAGAACTTTCCAACGGCTGGGAACGCAAGCGGAAATGTGACTGAAACAGCCACGGATACAGCTGCGGACACAGCCACGGATACAGTCACGGATACAGCCACGGATACAGTCACGGCTGGGCACGCAAACAGATGTGCGACCGAATTGAAAAACCGTTGAGCGAGAATTTGATTCGCCCACGTTGGCAGCGGACTGATTTGAGTTCGGGGCCGAATCAGTCAGTGGCACAACCAAATTTTCAATGTTGGCACGGTGAGATGTGACTGTCGATCCGATGGGTTTTAGTTTTTTGGATGCTTGGCACTTGAATTGCGCTGATACACCAATACATCGCCGTTCTTCCAATCAACCCATCCCGAAAAAGTTTCAACGAGCGTCCAGTTTTCCAAAAGTATCTGCTTCGCATCAACCACAAGCGATTGCGGATAGAGAACAATCATCCATTCGATTTCAGTTGGAATCTGATCAATTGCCACTCCTCCAAGTCCAGCGGCTTGAACATCCAAATCTGCAAGAATGCCGTAATAGGCCACCACATTGCTTGGAAGCCCCACGCTCACAATCGAAGTGAGTGACGGATCTTGATTTCGAATGAATATGACAGCATCACGAATGGGCTGTTTGGGTGGAAGCGATCCAAGCGATTCGCTCCATAGTGCGGCGATGGCGATTGCTCCCAATATCAATGCGCGGTTGACGCGTAACGCATTCGCATCCCGTTGCCGAAGAAATCTTGCAACATCAAATGCGCCCAGTGTGATTGCAATCAAAATGCCTGGTAAAGCAAAAAGTGCAAAGCGCGCATACATCCAACTTCCGCCTAATTCGGTGGCGATGACAAGAATTGGAAGCCCAATCAATGTTGCAGCAAGCGGCATCCGCCGAGTGATGTCGCGTCGTGCGCCAAAGACACCAATGAAGAACAGCCCGATTCCGGGAAGTGCTGCGAGTGGAGTCCACGCTCCGCCAATTCCCAAGAGAACGTGGATTCCTTCGAGAGAAAATATCGACGGCTCGTTTCCGTCGAGCGCTTGAAATTCTCTGCGAATGCGCAGAAGATCTGGAAGCAGAGGAGAGAGGAATGTGACCGTTGTGATGCCAGCAAGCGTGATTGCAAGTATCGCTTCGCGACCGCGTTTGCGGTCATTGCTACCAAGACGAGGGCGAATGATCAGCCAAGCAGCAATCACACCGTGACTGATTGGAAGAACTACAAAAACCAAATGCGACCATATTCCAAGCGCACACAGAATCGCATATACGACCCACGACAGGGGGCTTCCAATTCGTAGCGCTCGAAGAAAAATCCACGACGCGAGCGCAGCGAAGAGGATCATCATCGAATATCCCCGCGCCTCGACTGATTCTAAAACCATAATCGGCGCGAGAGCCGCAACCCCACACGCCAACGACATTCGCGCGCGAGTTGGTACGCCTTGCCATAATGCTGTTTCGCGTGCAAGCCCAACGATGGCGGCGATTGATGCGATCCCAGCAAGAAACGCAGGCATTCTCAAGATTGGTTCGCTCGATCCTCCAGCGATCGACACCGCGAACGACGACAGGAGTGTGTGCAGTACATGATTCGATTGCACGAAGTATGTCCCAATGATTGCGCCAGGACCATATTGCGCATAATCAATGAGCGCAGAAATTTCGTCGTACCAAAGACTTTCCGAAATTCTCCATAGACGCTCGATCACTCCCACGCTGATTGCACAGAAAAGTGCGAAACGCAATCGAGCAGTTGCGGGTGTCTTGCGTAAAAAATCGAGCGAAGCGCTGGAAGTCGATTGAGGTGTATGCCAGTTTTTACGAGCGGATCGCACAAGAATCCAAACAGTGAATGCCCAAACGACCGCAGAGAGAACACACATCACACGAAACAACTCTGCCCCTTGTCGTGTCACTGACCGAACTTCAACCCCAGCGCGAGATGCCAGATATTTATGCGTGAAGAATCGAGCCAGCAATTCCGTGTCGATCATTGCCAGTGCAGCGAAGGCAAGCGATATCGCAGCGACAACGATTATGACGACAAGAGATGTCGTCTTGCGCATCACAGAATTGATTCCGGCGGTCGATTGAATGATCCATCTTCTTCCATGCTGATCTCTTGGAGATTACTCGGATGGCTACTGTGGTCAGATTCGAACCCTCTGACATCGGGCACTGATCGAAGCAGGAAAAGCGCTGCAAGTCGAGCACCTGCAGAAATGAGAAAGAGCAGCGCATACGCCTTTCGGTCATCACCAAGCCAATGGAGAAGCGAGCCGCCAGCGAGTGATCCGGCCACGAGCGCAAGCGCATTGAGCAGATTGAATGAGGTCAAGATGCTCGTGCGTTCTTCTGGCTTTGATAAATCCAGCAGCAATAAAAATGTTGCAATTTCATAGCCGGCCCAACAAATTCCAGAGAGAGCCATCAAAATGAAAAGTGTTGAGGTTTCTGGTGGAAGGGCAAACAATGCAGCGTGTGCGGTCAGGAATCCACTGCTCAAGACGAGCACGAAGCGTGGACCGCGTCTCGATGCAATCGAACCGAAGATTGAAACGGCAACACTCTTGGTTGCAAAGAGTGTTGCGGCAGCTGCAAAGTATGTTGCGTTGCTGAAACCGATTTCGCCAATGAGATATGACGCAACGAATGGGCTGGAGATTTGTAGCGCCAATTGAAAAACAAGCATGAACACCAAGAGTGGCCTCTCTTGACCCATCAGTGGACGAATCAACAGAGTGCGTAGTGGAACAGGAGTGTGCTTCCAAGCACCAGGTGGTGGTTCGCTTTGTCGAACCAAATATGGAATCGATGCTCCCCGACTGAACAAGCCCAAAGAGAAAATCAATGCGAATGCTGCAAGTTGCCAAGAAAATTCTCCTACAACTTTTTGGGCTTGATCAATGTGCTTTGCTGTATCGAAGTGTTCGCCGAAAAATAAGATCGCACCAGCGACGGAGAGTCCGGCGAGAGTCATCAGTTGGCAGATTCGACTTCGTCGGCCAAAATATTTAGGTCGAATATTCGATGGGATAAGTGCAGCAACCCACGCTGCCCATGCAGGGCCAGCGCCAATTGCTGCCCCCCAATACAGGGTAAATGAAGCAAAAATGACCCACGCGGGAAGTGCTCCACGAATTGCGCCATCAATCAGGGGAATGAAACTGAGGCATTGTGCTACCGCACAGCACAACACCCATTTGCGTGGACTTTTGAGAAATGAAACTCCCCAAGGCGCAAGCAATTGAAGAACGGATCCACAAAGATATGGAATGGTGAAGAAGAGTCCAGCGCTGACTTCGCCCACTCCCAGCGCTAGGACGAAGGGGATGAAATACATTTCGCCAACGCCAACCATAAATGAATAGGTTGCACCATCACCGGTTGATGCGGCAAGGTCATGCCGCAGTTTTCGTGATCGAGTGTTCACCGCCAATGTGTACCCGAAGAGCAGAATCTACTGTGAGAAACTGTTCTCGAAAAGTTGCAGCAAAAATGTTTGTCGAGCAAACTAGAAAGGTCAGGGTTGTGGACTGCCACCACTGGCGCCACCACCGGCGCCACCACTGGCGCCACCACCGACAGAACCACTTGTTGAGGCAGGAGAAAATCCTTGCAGTTGTGAAAACGCCATTGGTACTGTCATCGAAACATATCGTCCTGTTCCCCGTTGCCGTTCAAGTTTCGAAGGGGGAAGAAAGGAATATCCACCAAGCGCACGGTGGACAAAATCTGGAGCGCGAACGATAAGAGATTCGTATGCGTAGTCGATTGTTGCCCAATCGTTCTCCCACGCTTCTGGTTCGACGACAGATTTAATAAGTTCGATCAGTCGCTGTCCTTTTGCCGCATCAGTAGCGCGTTCTGGGCTTTCGCCACCATTTCCAAAGAGGTTGCCGCCGCCACCGCCGCCACCGCCGCCGCCACCGCCACCACCTAAGCCACCACCTCCATTTCCACCTCCTCCGGCGCCACCGCCACGACCTTGATTGAATGCAGCGTCGATATTGAAGTCGGGCGCATTGTCAAAGTAAGGGACTTCGTACAGCAAATCTTTGATTGGATAGAGCTTAACTTTTCGCGATCCGCGCCGCGATAAATTATCCTTTGTTCCAACTTCAAGAAAGCCTCCGCGAAGTTGCCAAGTGCATGAGGATTCAGTGGAAAGTTCGGCCAATACCGTTTCAAGGGCATCAAGAGCACAAGCACGTTGAAGTTTTAGCGTGATCAATTCTTCAGGATCCATACCCGACGAATTTTTTTCTGTGAGCCACCGCGCAACCATCTGCACTCCAACAATTTCTTGGATGTACTTAAGCGCATCTTTCGCAGGAGTTTCATCAAAGTCGATTGAGATTTCGGTATGAAGCAACGCAAATAAAATGTCTTGGTCTTCGGTCAGCAGTTCAGCCGTCTTTGTGGAAGTTGTCGCAGGTGGTGCCGTGGTCGCAGGCTTTGCTGTCGCAGGTGGTGCCGTGGTCGCAGGCTTTGCTGTCGCAGGTGGTATCTGAGCCGCAGGCTTTGCCGTCGTCGCAGGCTTTGCTGCTGTTGCAGGAATTGTTTGCGCGACAACAAAAGTGCTTGCAGTCGAGCAAGCAACGATTATGGCAAGAATAATTTTATTTCCAATCTGCACAGTGACGACTCCCTTTGAAGTGGAGACTTCGATCAGTAGACCGACGCTACTTAGATGATTCTAGCAGGGAATTCAGCATTTTTATCGAAATTACAGATTCTTCAAGACATAAAAGTGCCATTGCATTACCCGCAACCGCCACTCTGCTGTCCCACGGGGCGGTTCGGATCGCTCCGAGGGTTCGCTGCGGGTTGCGCGACAAGTATGACGACACATCGTCATAAGCCAATTGTCGAAGAAATCGCACAACACCAATCTGCATAGAGCGCGCCCGATACTGCTCGCCGACTGGAGTCAAATGTGGATCGCTCATCATGAGCGCCAACGCAAATCCTGGACGAGCAGTTTGCGCTGTCGCACCTTTGCTTGCATAACCAGAGAGTGAGAACGCACCAACAAGATCAGGAGGCACACGATTGATCGTGGAAGAATCTGCACCGTCATGCACACCGATCTGGACATGCGAGAGCGCCGCACGCGCACTGCGTGCGATTGCAGCATGATTCTCTGGCACAGGTCCGAGCTTTTGGTCAGCAAGCAGAAGCCATCCAAGAATTCCAACAATTTGGCTACGCGAATTTCCATTCCAACATTGGTCGATCGCCTTCACCAATTCCGCATGATCAACCAATGGTTTGCCAGCAGAATCGAGCGAAGCCAACGCAGCAGCAGCGAGTGATTGTTCAAGTGGATCTCCACGAAGAATCACAGCATTTTTCACATCCGCAGCAACCATCTTTGCCAACAAGGCTTTCGCATTCTCATACAAAGCAACACCTGCGGGAGATTCTTTCAAATGATCGCCGTGAATTTCCAATTCCAGTGAGGCGAGAACGATCCACGCAATAGTCTTTGGATCTGCAAGTGGATCCTTCTCAATTTCAGAAACATCATAAAGTGCCGTGAGAATTCCCAGCGCAACCGTGCGCGCGCGAAGAGCCTTCTGTTCGTCAGCGGAATTCAATGTTGCATATCGAGCGATTGCAAACGCAGCGAGCGATTGTTCCGTTGGGGCTGCGTTTATGGAATCATCTTTATCTTCGGCGGGAAGGTAATCACCGCGTAATCCCAGCGATTGCAATGCGCGTTGTTCGCCTGCTGGCTGCGAATCGGAGCCCTTGCTTGCATGGATCATCGATCTTTCAAACCACTTCAGCATCTCATCCGTTGCGCTCTGCGCACATTGCACGCTTTCGCTGGGACTGGGTGTGGGCTCGAGCCGACTTCCACGATTGACAAACGTTGGCAACATTGTCAATGCAGGTTGCACGATGCGGGTGACTTCGAATGAGTAGAGTCCAACACGCTCGGTGGCCGGAATTTCATTCAGGTCTCGCGCTGGAAGTCCAAGTTGCATCACAAGCGAAAGCAAGGTCTGATCGGGGGCGGCTGCAGCATTCAGTGCTTGCAAGACCGCTGGATGAGCAGTTGCCCAAGTGCTTCCACGGCGCACTGCGATCCCATCGAGGGCAGGTTCGATTTCTCGAGAAGCTTCCAGATATGTCCCCCCGATAAGTGGCTCCGGTTTTGAGCCAACTTCGAGTTCAAGGGTGATTTGCTCCCAATTGATTGCCGTAGGTTCTCCCCCTAATTTGTCCATTCTTTGCCTCGCGTCAGCCAATGCTCTCCCAAGAGCCCCCCGAATGGGGTCATTTTCCAAAGAATTTCCGACCCCGATAACTCGGCCTTCTTTGCGCAAAATGACCACTGCTGACCAGGTTACTGGCGAAGAAAAACCTGCGGAATTTGAAGGAATTTCGCCAATATCCACATACTTTCTGCACTCAATCCAAGCATTCAGAACGCTCGCGGCTGGGGGGGGAGTGGTCGCCCCGGCCAAAAAAATAAATATGGAAAAATGAAAGACTTTTTTGGCAATTGTCCAAATTTGGGGCATTCTAAAGAGTGTACGGGGCAGTCACTCGTGTGACTGCCTTGGTAAAGAATAAGAGTGTTGTGATGTTTATACACCGATTAATTCCATACGAGGTAACCAAACAGAAGCTTGCGCTTCTGACGATTCTTTCATTTTTGGCAATCCTCTGATTACAAGCGCCTTTTTCGGCACTGCAACCCCCCCTTGGGGGGCGGCGGGGCGGATGGGGAGACACGCCCGAACACGAAAGTGTTACGGGTGCCGGAAAGCGCGACGGCCTGCGAAATTTCGCAGGCCGTCGTTGCTTTTGTAGTAAAAGCTTTTGTAGTAAAAGCTTTTGGAATAATCAAAATCGATCAGTCGAGTTTGATCTTGTTCGTGCCCAAGGCGCCGTGGTCATCCATTCCACCTTTCGTTGGTTTGGATTTCTTCGGCATAATGAATGCGTCATTTTCAGTGGCTGGAGTTTCATCACGTCCTCCACCAGCACCTGCCGTCCACTGAGCACGCTTCAAGCTGAGCCCGATCTTGCGATCTTCAGTATCAACGCGAAGAATCTTCACGTCGACTTCTTGGCCAGCCTTCACGATGTCCATCGGATTTTCAACCTTCTGATCGCTCAGTTCGGAGATGTGCAAGAGACCTTCAAGGCCATCTTCAAGTTCGACGAAGACGCCGAAGTTGGTGATCTTGGTGATGGTTCCCTTCACAATCAATCCAGGGCGATATGCGCTTGGAATCGCTTCAACCCACGGATCTTCCGTCAGTTGCTTGACACCAAGTCCAACGCGTTGCTTCTCTTGGTCGACTTCGATGACCACGCACTTGATCTCGTCGCCCTTCTTAAAGGCTTCGTTTGGATGCGCAATTTTCTTGGTCCACGACATATCAGAAATATGCAACAGTCCATCGATGCCAGCTTCGATCTCGATAAACGCGCCATAGTTGGCGAGATTTCGGACTTTGCCGGTGATGACTGTTCCCAGTGGATAATGTTCTGCGACAAGGTCCCATGGATTCACTTCGCACTGCTTCATGCCGAGCGAGATTTCCAATTTATCCTTGTTGAAGTCAAGAACAACAACATCGATCTCTTGTTCCGCAGCGACGATCTCGCTTGGATGATTGACGCGTCGAGTCCACGACATTTCGCTGACGTGTACAAGTCCTTCGATGCCATCTTCGAGTCGCACAAACGCGCCGTATGACATCAAGCTGACAACAGCGCCGCGTACACGCGCGCCCACAGGATATTTCTTTTCGATTTCTTCCCATGGACTTGGCTCGCGTTGCTTGAGACCCAAAGCAACCTTCTCGCGTTCACGATCGATATTGAGAACCTTCACTTCGATCTCTTGACCGATGCGCACGATTTCGGATGGATGATTGACACGTCCCCAAGACATATCGGTGATGTGCAGAAGTCCGTCGATGCCGCCGAGGTCGATGAATGCGCCGAATTCAGCGATATTTGTAACAGTTCCCTTGACGATGTCGCCTTCCTTGACCTTGGTCAAGAGATTGCGTCGAGCATCTTCTCGTTCGACTTCGATCAGCTTGCGACGGCTGATGACGATGTTGCGTCTTTCGAGATCGATCTTCAATACAGCTGCACGAATCGTGCGACCGACAAAGTCGCCGACATCGCCTGGACGACGAACATCAACTTGCGATGCAGGCAAGAAAACTGGAACGCCGATGTCGACCAGAAGTCCGCCCTTGATCTTGCGGAGAACTTTTCCTTCGACAACATCGCCTTCCTTCTTCGATTGCAGCAATAATTCCCAACCGCGGATGCGATCGGCCTTGCGCTTGGAGAGAACAATGTTTCCGTCTTGATCTTCAATTTCTTCCAAGAGAACATCGACTTGATCGCCGGGCGATACGCCGCCAGCATCATCGAATTCTTCCTTGAGAATTTGTCCTTCGCTTTTCAGTCCGACATCGACGATGACATAGTCGCCACTGATGGATACGACGCGTCCTTTGATGACGCTATTGGGGGAGCCGATCGAAGCGCCGGCTTTGGTCATGATGGCAGTTAAATTTTCATCGATCGGACTTTCGCCAAATGCTTCACGGAGCAAATTTGCGGTGGCGTTCTGATCAAGTGCGATGTCTTCAATTAAGTTGTAATCAACCATGGTGGGGGGTGCGTTCCAAAATGCGCAGAGGGAGCACGTTGCTCGATCTGCAAGGCGAAGTGCCTCCGAGACGTTCTCGGTGGCGGGTCGATGAATATATCAGATTTCTTCGGCTTTTCGCGGTGGTATGTCTTTTCTCATGGACATGAATCCAATGAGCCCGACCACATTGATCAGGAAACAGAGAAAGAAGAACCACGCACCCCAGCCGGCTTTCGCCATGGGGTAATACAGCGCAACCGCAAGAAACGGAGCGATTGCGCCTCGAATGCCGTTGAGAGTTACATGGAGGGCCATATATTCGCTGTCGCGGTGGGAAGGTGCAAAGTCGTGATGCCCCAAATTCCATGCGAGTGATCCTCCGGCGAATCCCAGCCCAAGCAAGACACTTGCAAAGTACATAAGCCAAAGTGAATCGAGCAGCGTCGCCAACCACATCGCCAATGCGGCAAGCACGAATGTCCAACCGTGGACGGATCGAAATGCGACAACATGATTCTTCGCAAGAAATCGAGACCAAGCGGGAATCGCCAAGGGCATTACGAGTAATGGAATGACTGTTGTGGCGAGAATGCCTTCTAAATATGAAGTATGAAATTGGTCGTTGAGCACAATGACTTGTGGCGGACCGATCATCAGATTTCCAAGTCCAAAGACAGACATCCACCACATGAAGCGCGCATAGAAACGATCCTCGCGTAAAAGTGCCAAGAGTCTGCGCGGATCGAGTCGCGCGTTGCCTTGCTTTCGCCCATCTTGTTCCGCGCGCTGCAGTCGTCGTTGTCCGCGCAGTCGTACTTTTCTATAGATCGTATTTCCCGCAAATCCTGCCAGCGCGAGTACGGGATAGAGATATCGAAAACTATCTGGAGCAATATCCAATGACTCACCGATGACAAGTCCCGCAAGAGCAAGGACGACAGCTTGCACCATCGCCATTTTTCCTGCGATAAGCGTGCGATTTGCACGCGGATAATTATTGCGCCAGACGGCTGTTCGGATGGTGATGACTCCTGTCCACGCTGCGCGCGAGATGAAGATCAATGCGGTTAATGCAAAGAGTCCGTACGAATTAATTGGGATGAACGCAACCAACACGACACACATACAAGTGACCACTTGCAGTCTGCTGATGAACTGAACTTTTTTACGGCCATGTGCCAGTCCTTCCCAAATGAAACTGGTCAGGTTTGCGATGTTTGGTGCTGCGCTGACAGCAGCGACTGCAAAATCCAGTTCGGCTGGGCCGATCCCTGGAGCATCTGTAAACATTTTTTTAACGATGATTGCCATCGTTCCGCCTTCGAGCGCACCAAGCATCAGAGGCAGCAGAAACCACGAGAAGAGTTCGCGTGCATAATTCGCACGAAGCATCGGCGGCAGTGAACGCGGATGAAATTCAGCGACAAAGTCGTTCAGTTTTGCGAAGAAGAAGCGAGTTCCAAAAATATGCACAGGAATGTTTGGTCAAGATCGGTTGCGTCGAAACAGTTTGAGCAAGAGTAGGTAGGAACAGCGCCAGAGGTGAGTAAAGTGCTACAGTATTCCTGCGACGTCCGGTCCCGCCGGCGGCGATTGGCTGTCAAAGCGCTCGAACCTTGCACGAACCCACGGGATCGCAGATCTGCGACGAAGATCAAGCCTCCGGCCTTGCGCCGAGTGGAAGATCGGGATCGACGGACTTCGAACCCACCTGCGAGTTGGGTTCGAGCTCACTGGTCAATTTGTGTCGGCGATCTTCGGATCTCGACCTCGAGCTCGCTCGAACTGCCCGGCGGGACCAGACTTCGCATTTACAGCACAGCGCTACGAAGCATCTTCAAACTTTGTTCGAGAGATTCTGGCACGACACGAACTTCTCCAACAGTCGCCATGAAATTTGTATCGCCTCCCCAGCGTGGCACGACATGCACATGCAAATGTTCCGGCAATCCTGCGCCTGCGGCACGACCTTGATTCAATCCGACATTCACTCCTTGTGGGTGCAGTCCGCGTTCGACAAGGCCAACGGCGATATCGACAAGCGCCCACAATTGCGCGCGTTGTTCGGCGGAGTAATCCATCAATGTCGGCCGAGGATCGCCCAGTGCAATCAGCACATGCCCATTTGCGTACGGATATCGGTTGAGCATGATCAGTCCGTGCGCATTTCGAAAGACAACATGGTGAGCGAGATCATTGTCCTTGTCGTCCCATGCTGCGCGTAGAAAATTTGTTGGAGTCGAGACGCCTGCAGTGCGGATGTCAGCTTCGCGCGATTCGAGTTCACGCAGATAAGACATTCTCCAAGGTGCCCAAAGATTTCGATTAGCCATAGTGAACGATGTTAGAAGCACCGTGTCGAAAATGTGGAAAAGGGGATCAGCGTGCGCGCGCCCAGCGCAGCAATTCCATTGGAGTCGGTGGTTTTCCTTGCATCAGCACGCCAATGCGGAAGACACGAGATGCGATCCAGACAAGCGCAATCGTCGAGAATCCATTGACTGCAAGCGCGATTCCAATATGCCACGAAGGGATTGGTTCCACTGCGCCGGTGGAGCGCAAGACCATGACAAATGGACCGATCGGTGGGACGAAACTGGTGATCGTCGCCAACCAACCCGTTGGATTTTCAGAAATCGGTAGCCAGAGGAAGAGAGGAATCATCATGACGATCATTGCAGGTTGCACAAGCGATTGAGCTTCGCGAAGATCGCTGACTGCGCTGCCGACCGCGGCCATGATTGCTGCGACCATAAAATATGCCAGCAAGAACCATAAGAAAAAGAGAATCAAACTTGAAAGCGGCACGATGTCAAGCATCGTCAGGAATGCAAGACCTGCGATTCCCGCAGCTCCATAGGTTGAGAGCATCAAGAGGCTGACGAAACCTTGTCCAAGAATTTTTCCTGCGAGAAGTTCTAGTGGACTTGTTGCAGAGAGCAGCACTTCGATCACCTTGCTTGATTTTTCCTCGATTGTTGTCGTGAGTAATTGATTTGCGCTGGTGAATGCTGCGATCCACATAAGCATCATGAAGCCGCCGGGGATCAAGAATCGTAATTGGGTATTTTCCTTGGCTTGCACGCCAGCGTTTGTCAGGCGCGCTGTTTCTGTCTGCGGTTCGCGCACGAGTGCCATCGCTTTGGCGAGATCAGTTCCTGTTTGTTCGACGCGTGCGACCACGGTTGCTCGGCGCGCGATGCGCGCAAAGAGTGCAGTGGTCTTCGCAGGCGAATTGGATGGGACGAGCAGTGAGATATCTATGCCAATTGCAGGATCGGCAGTGAGTAATACTGCGGGAATCTCGATAATTGCAAGCAATTTGCCGCTTTGGACTTGTTCCTTGATTTCTTTTAGGTCATCATCGATCGACATACGCAGTACTGTGACATCGACAGTTATTGCAATGTCGGTGAAGTCTTCAAGTGCTGCAAGATCTCCGCTCTGTGTTTTTTTCAGCGCATCGCTGACGTCGGCTGCAGATAATCCATTTCCCGCATCACCAGGCTTCTTCAATTGTTGGAATGCATTTTCCATTGCTCGAGCAACCGAACCATCGGAGTCCACAACGACAATTGTCCCACGAACTGGAACTTGTTCATTGGAGATCAGCAAAGGCATCACTCCGATGATCACAAACATAATCACAGGAAAGATAATGGCGCCCAAAATGAAGCCTTTGGTCAGCACCGTGTGGCGAAACTCGCGCCATGCGATTGTCGCAATGCGCGAAAAGCGAAAGCCCCTCGATCGATCTGTTGGAATCACGCTGCACCTCGAACTGGTTGTCGGGCGTGACCGCCGTGTTCTGTAACCAAGCGCACAAAGACATCGTCAAGTGAGACACGAGCAATTTCGATTCGTCTGCAGGGCACTGCTGCGAGGGCAAGCGACATTACGGCGTGCAAATCCGTTTGATCATTGACAAGCATCACTGCTGTGCGACCATCTTCGGCAGTTTGTACGGATTCGATACCAGGGATTGCTTCAAGCGCACTACGAGCGGCATGAATTCCAGCGAGTGGCTCGATCTCGACTGCACGTGGCGAGAATCGCTGCGTGACTTCTTGTGTTGTCGAATCGAGGATTTTTTCGCCGCGATTAATCAGGACAACGCGTTCACACAGCTGTTCGGCTTGTGCCATCTGATGGGTGGAGAGGAAAATCGTTCGTCCTTCACGGTGCAAATCTTGGACGACCGAAATGAGAACGCGTGCATTGACAGGGTCGAGTCCAGAGAATGGTTCATCGAGCACGATCAGGTCTGGTTCATGCAGAACTGCGCCAATAAATTGAACTTTCTGCTGCATACCCTTGCTGAGTTCTTGACATCGCGAACGAAAGACGCCTGGAAGTTCGATTCGTTCGAGCCAACTTTCGACACGAGAATTGAGCCCCTGTCTCGGCAGACCCTTGAGTCGTCCAAGATAGAACAGAAACTCTCCAACACGCATTCGACGATAGAGCCCGCGTTCTTCTGGCAAATATCCAATGCGATCTTTCACGTCTAGAGCATCTCCACCGAGTACGCGAAGTTCTCCACTGTCTTGGCGAATGAGCGACATGATCATTCGAATTGCCGTGCTCTTGCCGGCGCCATTGGGACCGAGCAAACCAACAAGTGATCCCCGCTCGACTTCGAGGTCAAGATGTCGGACAGCTTGAACAGCTCCGAAGCGTTTTGCAACGCCGCGAAGAATCACAGCTGGTTCATTCTTCGAATTCGTAATGGTGGGATTCACTTCTTCGCAGGTTTCGCCGGAGTGGTCGGTGTCGAAGGTGTTGTTGGAGTTGCAGGCGCAGGATTCTTTGCCGCATTCACAAGCGCTTGAATTTCAGGAGGGAGCGCAAAAACAGATGGATCGATTGGAGTGAATTCGACTTGCGTGATCGTCAGTTTTTGCGTCTGGCCCATCAATGAATTCTCTTGGACTTTCGCAATTTTTCGGCCAGAAAACTCATCAAAATCTTTATAGGTTGTGGTCACATCTAATTCGCCCATCTGTGTCGATACCTTCGCACTCGACCCAACAAGGAGCCCAGAATCAATGTTGTAAAAGCGTGTTGAAGCATCTTCGCCACACTTCAGCTTGACTTGATAGCAAGGATTTCCTGCAAAGGTTATTTTCCCTTCGACAGTTGGAGTATCGCATCCCATCGCTGGATTCAGTTCGGCTTCGATGCTGGATTCGCGAAGAACTCGCGTGAGTTCTTCGGGCGACATGATGCTTGCTCCGCGCATTGGGTCGATAGACCAACCAGTCGTTCCGTTGACGCCTTGACGAATTTTTCCAAAGCCTGGAATTTCTGTTTCGATAAACAGCATATTTGGATCGACAGACTTGGTGATGATTGTTCCTTTGAGAGATTGCGCGGCCATTTCAACTGTTCCAGTTTGGGTTCTGGATGTCTGCATCCGAATGAGGTCTGCACCACCACTTGCAGCTATTGCCTTAGAGAAAATTTCCTCTGCGCTTGGGAGTGTTCCTGATGTATCGAGTGTCCCTTTGGTTGGAGCTGGTGGTGGAGCCAGTTTTGGTTGTGCTGCTGACTGACTAAACGCAACGCTGGAGCATGCGATGAGAGCTACTGCTGTCAAGAGTGCGGGTGCGAATTGGATTGTCGATGTTGTGTGCTTTTTCATTGTGCTTGTAGGCTTTCTTATGGGCTTTGGGCTTCGGACGGATTTCGAGTGCGTTCGTGTGAGATCCAATGGAGGGCATCGCGGAGTTCGCAATCGGGAGAGGAAGTGTAGTCCGATCGAGTCGGAGCTGTGCCGACCTGTTGGCTGACCCCGATCCCTTCGACTAGGTTGCCAGAAGGTGTGCGAAAGTCGCCGATTGCATGAAGAAGGACATCGCCATTCTTCAAATTATGCGTTGTTGCGGGCAGCGCCGCACCAGCAGTTGTTTGCCCGAATGGTTGAGCGCGTTTTGCGTCAAGTAATCCAGCCGCGAAAATCTCGGAGGTGCTTCCAGTATGCCCATCGACAAGGATTGCAACGGGACCTGTAAAAACTCCCACCAAATTTCCATTTCGATCGACTGTCCGAGGATTGGTTCGAAAGTCCAATTTCATATCTCGGCCGCGCATCGTTCCAAGCGATGTTGGCTCTTGAAGAAAATGTCCTGCGACTCCTGTTGCCATCAAGCCGAGTCCTCCAGGATTGCCTCGAAGATCGATCACGATTCCATCCGCAGATCGAAATGTGTTCAATGCATCGTCGATTGTTGCGGAGAGTGCAGTCATCCAAATGGTGAAACTGAGATATCCGATGCGCCCAGTTTTCGATGGATCGCAACCAACACTTTTGATTTCATCTTCACTGAGCCAAAACCACTTCGATTCTGCTGAAAATGGCGGAAGATTTCCCATCTTGACCAATTCACCAGGTTGATCTTCGAAGGTGATAATGATTTCGTGCTCTTGTCCATTTGAATCGACGAAGAGATATTTGGGGCTCATCCCTGGGCGACCGCCGAGGAATGCGCTGACTGCTTGCTCGCGTGCAAGCCGCTCGAGCGATGTTCGCGGTTGGCCAAATTCTACGATGATTGGTGCAATCGCATCACCTTCGGAAGAAATCAGTTTCCATCCTGTCTTGATGCCAGCAATATTCGCAGGACTCTTGTCTGCAACGCGGGTGACGATCACATCATCGCCAAGAACTTGCACAGTCAATCCCGACCAACCTCCGGCAGCACCTGGCGAACCTGAAACAGAATTTGGAATGATTGCAAAGTGACTCTCGCCGAGAGTTTGAAGCATGTCACGCAAGACAGTCCGAAACATTTCAGCGTCGGTTGCCGCTACGGCTCGATTGCGAAATTGCAACCTGGTTTCATTCCACGAAACGAGATTGATCGAAGGATCTGGATGTGTGTCGCGAATGATGACCCACACTTGATCAAAGACCATTCCATTCAGCAACGCCTGCGATTCTTCCATAGGGTGGTCTGCTTGCACAATCGGCGAAGTCGTCGGAGTCGACGCCTGAGGGTTTGATTGGCATCCGCAGACGAAAGCCGCCGTGGAGATGGCGACCATCCAAGAAAGAAAAGAGCAGTGCATTTGTGGAAGTATCGCACCGAGGGGCATCAAAGGGGATTAATGCGTATCCATCCATATATCCGGATGAATGATGGCGCTTTAGTGAAAATGACGATATCCTTGTCCTGTGCCTCCAACATTTCTTGGACAACTCGATGTGCGAACGCTGGTCTTTGACGGAGCGATGGGGACTTCCATTCACGCCTGCGCTGATTGCACGCCGGCGGATTACATCGGCCGAGACAACTGCACCGACATCTTGGTTCGATCGCGCCCAGACATCATTCAGCGCATTCACGAAAGTTTCTTGGCGGCAGGAGCTGATGTTGTTGAGACCGACACCTTCGGAACCAACAAACTTGTTGCTGCAGACTTTGACGAAGAGATGGTGGGTTGGGTGTATGACTTGAATGTCAAAGCGGCGCAGATCGCTCGCGCTGCATGTGCAAAATATTCCGAACCTGGTCGTCCGCGATTTGTTGCAGGATCGATTGGGCCTGGAACGAAACTCATCACGCTCGGTCAAGCATCGTGGCCGGTGATGACGGATTCGTACCGCGAACAAGCCCGAGGGTTGATCGATGGCGGTGCGGATTGTTTCATGATCGAGACATGCCAAGATCTTTTGCAAATCAAGTGTGCAGTGACTGCGTGTTTGGAAGCACTCGAAGCAGCGGGACGAACCGTTCGCGATATGCCAATTCTTGTTTCGGTCACGATGGAGACCACTGGCACAATGCTCTTGGGTTCTGACATTAGCGCTGTCGTGAATGCCCTTCGGCCATTTCCTATTGCGTCTCTTGGTTTGAACTGCGCGACTGGGCCGACCGAGATGACGCCGCATATCGCGCACATTGCCAAGCATTGGAATCGCCCATTTTCGGTGGTGCCGAATGCTGGCTTGCCGATTCTTGTCGAAGGTCGAACTGAATATCCGCTACGCGCAGAGGACTTTTCAATCGCAATGCGCCGTTTTATAGAGGAATTTGGTGCAAACATCGTTGGTGGTTGCTGTGGCACGACGACTGAACATATCGCCGCACTTCGCAAGGCAGTGCCTTGGACTTCGACAAAGCCAAATAGAGCAATCGAACTGCCGGTTCCAGCGTGTTCGAGTTTGTATACCGAAACGGAATTTCGCCAAGACAATTCCTTCTTGATCGTTGCCGAGCGAACGAACGCAAATGGATCGAAAAAATTCAAGACACTTTTGGATGCAGAAGATTGGGATGGGCTTGCGTCGATGGCCAAGGAAGAGCTTCGCGATGGGTCGCACGTCTTGGATGTCTGCGTCGATTTCGTCGGTCGCGACGGCGTTCGAGATATGTCGGAAACGGTCGCACGATTTGTGCGGCAGGTGAATGCTCCGTTGATGATCGACTCGACACAGGCGGATGTACTCGAGGCTGGATTGCAGCATGCGCCGGGGCGTTGCATTGTCAATTCGATCAATTTGGAGGATGGCGAAGAGCGGATGAATCGCATCTGTCCACTTTTGAAAAAGTATGG
>CAMBWI010000014.1 GCA_945871445.1 Singulisphaera sp. GP187
CCCACAGTATTTGAAGTTCAGAATTTCTGAGTCTTTGAATGTTTGTTTTCAATTCGGAAGTCCATCTCGGTGTTGGACAGAAAACAGAATACGGAAAAAGTTAAAAGGGAAAAAGGATAAAGGGTAAAAGGGATAAAGGGAAAAGGTTAATCGGCAGTCCTCGCGAAACGGCAACCGACGTCGCCGATCTGGCTGCCTGGGGCGTTGCCGTAGCGGAGCGAGGCACGGCAGTGGAAGGCGTCGTTGCTCCACCCCCCGCCGCGCAGCACGCGCGCCCCAAGTTCACTCTGCGCTGGACCCGTTGGATCAACCACACCATCTGCGCAAGATTTGTAATAGTCGCCTTCGTACCAATCGTTGGTCCACTCCCAAACATTGCCGATCATGTCGTAGAAACCAAGTGCGTTGGGGGTTTTCTGTGCAACTGGATGTGTCGTTTCCCCACTATTCCCATTGTTCCACGCGATCTGATCAAGTTCGCCGTACCTGGGCTTTCGTACACCTGCCCGACACGCGTATTCCCACTGCGCTTCGGTTGGAAGTTTCATCCCAGTCTTTGCGCAGAACTTCTGACAGTCATCCCACGAGACTTGTTCAACTGGATTTTTTGCCGTCAACAATTGGTTTGGTGATTCTGCACCAGCTTTTTCTTGCGCCTCTTGCTTGGTCAGCCCTTCTTCAATGTACTTCGCAATCACTTGATCGCGTTGCTCATTGCTATTTTTCTGAAATTTGCTCGGGTTCTCTCCCATCACCTTCATCCACTGCTCTTGCGTCACTTCGGTGCGACCGAGATAGAACGCTTTCGTGATCGTCACCTCGTGGGCAGGTCGTTCTGAGTATTTGCCCTTAGGCAAATTCTCCGCCATATACTTTTCCATTGCCACCGCTTCAGTATCACCGGGGCTCATTCCCATTACAAACTTGCCTGGAGGAACAAGCAACATCTCGATGCCTGTCTTTTTGTCCTTCACTCGCCACGGCAAATTTGTTTCAGTGATGCGCTTCAGATAATCCGCATCGGTGACAACCTTGGGATCAGGATTCTGTTCGAGAACTTCGGCCCAAGGAAATGGCGAGGCCGTTGCGGCAGGTGCAGGTTTTGGTTTTGGCTTCGGCTTCGCTGGAGCAACGCCACCTTGACTTGCACCGATGAGTGCCGCCACCATCACCACCCCAACCAACATTAGCACGATATTGCGACCGGAATTGATCTTCATAAGATTCATATTACTCTCGAACTCCCACTCCTTTAAGTGCGCAGCGAGTCTCTAAAAACGAGAGTGGGCGCCCAATTCGCAGGCGGGTGCGAGTGACAGTGTCGTCAAAACGAAATCATTCAAAGTTTTACACCATCGCAGAAAGCACTTCCAGCGCGCGGCGAGCGGCCGCAAGATCCGCTTGTGCTTGCGAAAGCATACGTCTGGTTTCTTCGATGACTTCTGGCTTCGCTTTGGCGAGATAGCCAGCATTGGATAATTTGCCCTCAAATCCCGCAGATTTACGCTCTCGATCCACAATGATTTCTTCCAGTCGCTTGCGCTCCGCGCCGACATCAACGGCATCGACGAGTGCGGAAAGCAGAAGTTCGCAACCTAGAAATGGAAACGGCACAGCATCGGCGGGCCGAGTCGCGCCATCGGAACATTCTGCGCGCTCGAGACCTGCAAGAGTTTCGACAGTACCACTTCCCTGCGCAACGATGTCCATGATCTCCTTCGGTGCGTGTAACACGATGCGCCTTCGATCATGCACTTGTCTTTCGCCACGCACATTACGAATCGCCATCACCAAAGCCTGCACTCGCTGAAAAGATTCGATCGCCTGCGCATCATTGAGCGCACGATCAGGCGCTGGCCAACGAGCGACTGCAAGTAAATCAGACGAAGGCAAATCGAGTCCTCGAATTGGCGCAGTCGAAACACCTCGCACTGCAGTCCACAGAACCTCTGTCACAAATGGCATCACAGGATGCATCACGCGCAAGATGCCATCCATCATTGCCCGCAGAACCGCTTGCTGAACTGGATCATTTTTCACCGTCGGCTTGATCGCTTCGAGATACCAATCGCAGAAATCTCGCCATACAAAGTCGTACAGGGCGTCTGCGATTGGGTTGAACTGATATTCAGCAAGTGCGTTCTCGATCGTGGTGACCATTCTGCAAAAACGAGCGACAATCCAGCGGTCTGGAAGTGAAACGGGAGTGACTGCAGATTGGGAAGTTGTCGTCGTTGCCAACTGCGAAAGCGCAAAGCGCGATGCGTTCCACAACTTTGTCGCAAAGTTTCGCCCTAGATCGAATCGACTGGATGTATTTCGCGCTAGAGGAATTGCATCCGTGGCAGTGACGAGACCAGCGGAAACTCCATAGGCCGTGACCATCTGCTTTGTCGGATCGGTTGGACACACCTGATTCGGCGCAGCAACGATATGCCCCGATTCGGTGGTGATGGTCTTGGGCTGAAATGCTTGCTGTGTAAATGGACAGAGCACATCAACAGGCAGTCGAACATCCTGCGTTGCTGTGGACATTTGCGTTAATACAAAGCGCATCGCATCTGCGCCGTGCGTGGCAATGATGTCGCGAGGATCGACACCATTCGCAAGCGACTTAGACATTTTCTGACCGTAACCATCTTGAACGATGCAATGAATGAAGACCGAATGAAATGGCAATCGACCATTCATAAAATAACGGTTGAACATCACCATACGACTGACCCACAGCGTGATGATTTCGCGTGCAGTCGAAAGGACCGCACTTGGATTAAATGTGTCCAACATCCCTTCCATCCCAAATCGATTTGGATTGGGCCATCCCAGCGTGCTCATTGGCCACAGTGCACTGGAAAACCAAGTGTCCAAAACATCAGGATCCTGCGTAAAACCTGCTGTATTCAAGGCTGGAATGAGCGTTGTATCGAGCGCTTCTGGCGGGCAGACAAAGACTTCGATCCTTCCATCTGGAAGCGTTCGGCGAATCTCTGCTGCACCCAAATCGGTCCACGCAGTTGCACTGGGAACTTTCGTCGCATCGAACGAACACGACCAAACTGGAATGCGGTGCCCCCACCATAATTGACGCGAGATGCACCAATCTCGAATCCCCTCGTGCCAATGCTGAAATGTCTTGGCGTATCGAGCAGGGAAAAATTTCAAGCCGCCATCGCCTGCGTTGGCCGTGCCCGGCACCGCATCGATCGAACCTTCGTATTGCTCACGATCCATTGCGCGCAGTGCGCTTGCGCTCAATCGTGGATCGGTGACTCGCACATACCACTGATCTGAAAGATACGGTTCAATCGCAACATGACTGCGCGATCCATGGCCGACGCTGTGTCGATACGGTTTGACTGCCTCGAGCAGTCCGTTGGATTTGAACCAAGCGACCACGGCCTTACGTGCATCTTCGCGTGAGAGTCCAATGAAAGGCTTTGCAGTTGCACTGACATCACTCCATCCATGACGATCACTGATCGAACCATCGGGCGCCATTATGTTGATGACTTGGAGTTCGTGACGGCGACCGAGTTCCCAGTCGTTGGCATCATGCGCTGGCGTAATTTTCAGAAATCCGCTTGCAAACTGCGCTTTTGCATCTTGAGGATCACCGCCCATTGCCACGGGCATCACAACATAATCGTCCTCGACAATTGGAATGATTCGATCGACGATCGGCAATCGAACGCGCTTGCCGCGCAACGCTGCAGCACGCGGGTCGCGCGGATTGATTCCAATTCCGCTGTCGCCAAGCATCGTTTCTGGACGAGTTGTTGCAACGGTGATGTGACCAGAACCATCTTCGAGTGGATATTGCAAGTACCAAAAGAATCCATCCACTTCTTCCATTTCGACTTCATCATCGGAGAGCGCAGTTTGGGAAGCAGGATCCCAATTGACCAAACGCTTTCCGCGTTCGATCAGTCCATCGGCGAAGAGCCGAAAGAATGCCTCGCGTACAGCTGCAGTGCAAACAGGATCCATCGTGAAACGCGTCCGAGCCTCGTCACACGATGCTCCCATTTCTCTCAGTTGCGAAAGAATGACTGTTTCATATTCGTCCTTCCACTCTTGCACTTTCGCTACGAATGCTTCGCGTGAAAAATCCGTGCGGCGCTTGCCCTGCATCTGCAAACGCTTCTCCACAACTGTTTGGGTTGCGATTCCAGCGTGATCAGTTCCTGGCATCCACATCGCATTCATTCCTCGCATTCGAGCGACGCGAATCAAAACATCTTGAAGCGTGTTGTTGAGCGCGTGTCCAAGATGAAGCGCTGCTGTCACGTTTGGCGGCGGAATGAAGATGGAATATGGCGATCCAGAACCCTTCGGTTGCGCGTGAAAACAACCCGCTTGGGACCAGCGGGCGAGTATTGTTTTTTCGTGCTCGATCGGCGAGTACGATTTCGCGAGCGTGACTTCACTCATATCAAACCAAGTCTACCGATCGACCCGTGAATGGGCGTCGTTCGATAAGTATGCGCTGGTGATAGTGATGCTCATCTGCATTTGCGGTGGTTGTGATCAATCGAAAAACTCTGCGCCAATCGATCCCAACGATACGGTTGCGATGCGGACTGCGATGGATGCTGTCGAAAATTTGCTCAATTCGGCTCGATTTGATGAAGCACTGCGAATTGCTATGCGACTATCCGAAGTTGCGCCGACAAATGGCGATGTGTTTGAATTACTCGGCCGTACCGAAATTGCTGTTGGTCTTGCATCTGCAAATCCTGCAATTAAACAGTCAATGCGGGTTGCTGCGGCTGCTGCATATTCGCGTGCAGTCGAACTCAACCCACCAAGCGCTGGCTTACTGAATGCAGCGGGCGTTGCTGCGCAAAGTGCTGGCGACCCGACATCTGCAGTTGGTTTTTTTGGGCGCGCTGCGGGTCTTGACCCTTCCAATCCACAGCATCCTCTCTTTGCCGGACTTGCATTATTGCAGTTAGGACAGCTTGAAAAATCAAGAGCCGCCCTTGAAATTGCTCGAACTCTCGATCCAAAATCGCCGTGGCCCGTGAGTGGGCTTTCAGGAATTGCGCTGACTTCTGGCGACGCACAAGCTGCGCTTGCGTTGGCGCGCGAGGCGCGCGTACTTGATCCACGCAATGATGAACTGCGCGTTCCAGAGGCAAAGGCACTTCGAAAATTGGGACAACATCAAGAAGTTCTCACACTGCTTCTTGCGCTTCCACCACAAGCGCGAATGACCGAAGCAATGGTTTGGGAAATTTCGGCCGCACACGAATCACTTGGCGATCGCCCCGCTGCAGCGCAAGCGTGGGGAAAGTGGGCTGAATTTTCTGGAAGTGCCGAAGCTGCTGCAGATGCAGTGCGCAGATGGACCGAAGCAGGCGATCCAATTCAGGCTGCGACTTGGCGACAAGTTGCTCGACAACGTGGTTGGCGAGGCGATGAAAAATCGTCAATCCCGCCAGTACTCAAGTGAGTTTTGAAGACAGAATCTAAGACGCAATCGTTTGCAACTCGAAACCGAGCAACTTTTTTAAGGCGACGATTTCTCTTCGGATTTGATTGGAATTTCCTTCGCGTCAGTCGAATCCCCTGCTTTGGCAGCAGGCTTTGGATGCTCTTTGAAGAAACGAACAATCAATTCTGCGGAGCCCTTTGGATATTCGTGTTTGCCTTCATGAATCGCTGTGATGAGAGGCGCGCCTTTTGTCGATTCATAGATTGTCGCAGTGAAAACACCTTCTTTCACCCAAGGCTTCGCTTCATTAGAACAATCGTTTGCCTTGCGCACGTTGTCAAATGTTTTTTGCTGCCAAGAAAATTTGACAAGCGGATCATTCTTCCCTGCAATGTGTAGCACTGGAATTGGAATCAAACTTGATTCAGACTTCAGACTTGCAGCTGCGACAGGCGCGATTGCGGCAAAGTTTGCACCACGAGTTTTCCAAAGCAAATATGTAAAACCACCACCGTTTGAATGCCCCGTGGAATAAATCTGACGATCATCAATCTTGTACTCCTTGCGCAAGGATGCAAGCATCGCATCGAAGAACTTTAGGTCTCGATCACCATTCTCGCCATTAGCGTGTTGCCAACCAGATTTTTTACCTTCCGGATCAGTCAATTTTCCAACTGTTGGCAATCCTTGCGGAAAAACCAGAATTGCTTCGGGCCACGCTTGAAGCATTGCCCATGAACGACTCACGCGCTCTGCACTACCACCGTGACCGTGCCAACAAAAAACGAGCGGCATACTCGCGCTCATGTCGGATGGCACATGCACAAGCGCTGTGCGCTCGACGCCATCCACAGTCCATTGCTGTTTCACAAATGCTTCAGATTTCTTCGCAGGCACCTCGGGAGTTTTCTCTTGGGCATGAATCGGCAGTGCGATACATGAGATAGCAAGAATAAGTGACAAAATCTGCATAATTTATGATATCGAATTTGTAAGAGTCAAACCGCAATCGTGCGATCGCTTTATGATTGACTCATGTCGCAACCCAACGCTTCCGCAAAGCCAGATTATGTTTTAGGCACACACGACGCGGAGCATGCGCGACTTGGGAAACAACATTCGCTCTGGCGCGAATTGGTGCATGACGGGTGGAAGCGTGCTGGAATTGTTGCAGGCAGTCGAGTGGTTGATGTGGGCGCAGGCCCCGGGTTTGCAACAATGGATCTTGCTGAAATCGTCGGCAAAAATGGTCGTGTTGTCGCCGTGGAAATCTCCAGAAAGTTTGTGCAGGAAGTGAATGATCAGGCGAAAGCGCGTGGAATGGTTCATGTCAGTGGACACGTTGTTGACTTGATGCATGAAGATATTCCAACCATTGATGGACTTTTCGATGCCGCGTGGTGCCGATGGGTCTGCATGTTCGTGCCTGATGTTTCTGTATTGGTGAATCGCATTCACCACTCACTGCGAGATGGAGGCGTGGCGGTTTTTCATGAATATGTCCAATACGAAACGTTTGGATTGCAGCCGCCCACCGAAGGAATTTTATCATTCACACACGCAGCGATGAAAAGTTTCAGTGACCGAGGAGGAGAGACCAATATCGCTGGACGTGTGCTGAGAGAATTGCGCCAGCACGATTTTGAAATTCTCTCCATCAAGCCCATCGTGCGATCAGCGCGTCCTCACGAAGAACTTTGGCAGTGGCCCGCAAGTTTCATTCGTATCTATGTGCCACGACTGGTGGAATCTAGCCAAGAGAGTGAAGCATGGGGGAAAAAAGTTCTTGCCGAACTCGACTTCGCAGAACAAGATCCGCAGTCCATCAGGCTCACTCCCACTGTGCTTGAGATCATCGCGCGAAATCGGCGCGCTTGTTGAAGAAATACCCGACGCGCACGCCACAACCAGTTGAGCAACAATCATTTTTACATTTACAGAGTTGCGTTATGTTGTCAACCAACGCCCACCATCAAGCCGAAGAATCGCACCAGTCATAAAGGATGCTTCAATCGCTAACCACGCCGCACATTGCGCGGCTTCGACTGCAGTCCCTGCACGCTTGAGTGGAGTTCGTTCGATGTATCTCGCCTGGAATTCTGGATCTGCACCGACGGGCCACTCCACAACTCCAGGCGCAATGCCGTTCACTCTAATAGAAGGAGCAAGTTCCACCGCAAGCGCTTCAACAAGTGCGATCATCGCACCCTTTGATGCGAAATAGGCCGCGTGTTTCGTATACATCCGCCCCTGTGCGTGCATATCAGTGAAACAAACAACAGAACCTCCTGCTGGCAAGATGCTCTGCGCAAGTTGCGGTCGTAACGCTTGGGTCAACAACAATGGCGCAAGTGCATTCGTGCGAAAATGCGAGAGCGCATACTCCGCATCGATATCACCAATTGCACACTCGTCATATCGACTCGCACAATGCACGATGACATCGAGCGGTTCGCTGGCAAAGGTTGCCGCCATTGCAACGACTGCTGTTGGATCATCAAGATTGGCAGCACGCAATTCGATCTTTGCATCGTGGTGACCTGCATCATGCGCTGACTTGCGAACCATATCGCACGACGCTTGCGCAATTGCGTCAATTTTTCTAACAGCAAGCACAACATCGTGACCTCGATGAGCGAATTCAATCGCAGTTGCACGACCAACGCGCACTGCGGCACCTGTGACGAGCGTTCGAGGAGGGCGCGACGAATTCACTTTAACTTTCATTGACGCTCCTCTTTTGGTGGTTCTTGGGGAGATATGCCAAACTGCTTTTCAATATCGCTTGGTGTTGGAGTGGATGCTCGACGGCCAGCCTCGGTCCATCCTTGCATTGCAGGTGGATTCTTTGCCTTCTTGCGCGTTTCCAAGGATCGCCCATTCAACCGTCGAAACACCGAACTGTTTATGGAAACAAGAACCACCAGCAAAATCAATCCAATGAGCCCCACCAAGATGATGATGAATAATAATGATGATGGAGGCTCGACAGCATTCATACGATGAGTATTACCATCGCAGAGTAACCATGGAAGTCGATTCGCAACAAACTCAAGTCCACCCGCAAAAGCGCGATTTCAAGCACGCACGCCAAAGATGGAAGACGCGGTTGGAATTGCTTGCGTGTGCAATTGGCGTGGTGCTTGCGGCTTTGATTATTCTTGGGCTCAATCCCCGAATCATCGGTTCAATTATCGCTCAACGGTTGAGTGATACCGCAGGAGGGACAGTCACCTTCGATTCCTTTGAATGGACGGGATGGAATTCTGCGGAAATCAATGGAGCGCATTTAGTTGCACCAGACTGGAAAGGGCCTGGCAGTGAAATCTTAGTCATCGCGCGACTGCGAATTGAATTGGACATGCTTTCGCTGTTGTGGGGACCCACCACGGTTCGAAACTTGGAAATCGACGGGATTCAGATGAATGTGGTCGAAGATCCAAAGCGAGGCAGCATCTATAACTTTCAAAGTCTGCGGAGGGTTGTCACGATTGCGCCGAGCGACGATCCAGTGCATATTGAGCGCGCAGCTCTGCGTGATCTGCGCATTTCCTTTCAGCGAATCAAGTCAAACATTGCAAGCGAAATTTTTCAAATGGTTGTGACGGCCGATCTGCGGCCATCGCCCAACGATCCATTTCAGTCCTTGGTTGATATTCGTCAAGTTGACGGATCGATTCATTTGAATGGGTGGTGGAATCAAAACACTCTTGTATTTGATATCTCTGCGCAAGGTCTGCGCGTGAACGAAAATTTAGGACTTGTCATGCCGCGAACACTTCGCGCTCTCGTCGAACACGCTGAAGCGGCAGGAACCGTGACAAGCGCAACCCTCTCTGCAGCACCAGGCAAGCCACTGCACGGAAAGATGGAAGTCTCTGATTTTCAAGCCACTTTGCCAATTGACAGCTTTGATAGTTGGGTTCGATACGAAAACGCAACGATCTCGAAGGCACTTGGCTTTCCACAGGTCAAATTGCGGACTGGCACGATTGAACTGACTGGGACATTGTTGGAGTTTCGAGATCTTGACTTTGAACTTGTTAACACTGCAGCAGATGCGCGCGTTGCATCCCTCCCCATTCGAGCGTCGCTGAGTCTTGACTTCGAAGCGTTGATGACGAAAGAATTTGACTGGGAAGATCGAGCGAAGTGGGCGCAACAAATTCGCGACTTTGCGCCGTTCGATTTGAAAATCTTTGTGCCAGAGTTTTCGCTGGGATTTTCCAAAGGAAATGCTGCGATCGAGGTCCCCCGTTCTATTGCTGAAATCTTGGCAACTTTCGGTGCGAGAGAAGTTCAGTCATCGGCAAATGCAAGTATGAAACGCGCAACTCCAACAACATCGGCAGATGGAACATTGACAGCACAGCCTGTGATCGTCACTGGGCAACTCGATATCAGCGATGGAAGTGGAGCCTTTGAAGATTTTAAATATCCCCTGCGCAAGATTCAATCTGAGATTCGCTTTTCAGGACAGGACGCGCACATCGTTGATCTGCACGGACTTGGACCCGATGGGCAGAATGTCGTGCTTACTGGCACTGTCACCAAGATGGGACCAACTGCGGGTGTCAATCTGACGATTACGGCAGAATCCATGCCAATCGATTCCACGCTTTTCCGCAGTTTTCCAAAGCAAGAAGGTGATTTACTAGAAAGCCTTTTCTGGACAGAGGGTTTTCAATCTCTCCAAGCTGCGGGCGAACTCTTCGATCAAAAACAAGTCGCCGATGCCGCCGCCGAACTTGCTGTCAGCGAAAGTCGTTTGAACGCATTGACGATGTCGAATGATCAAGGCACTTCGAAAGAAATATCCCAACTTGCAACGCGCGCAGGACAACTACGACGAATCGTCGATCATGGATCATTTACGCCTGGTGGCCGACTTGCTCTGAATCTGCAAGTCACTCGGCCTGAAAATTCCACCGCAGACGCTTCGGTGACAGGAACAATCAGAATGCTCAATGCGAATATTCTGACAACTCTCTTCCCATATCCAATTCGTGCAAAGAGCGGCGAAATCCAATTGCATGAAGATCGAATTGATTTCGGAGATGGCATCCCATTTGTGACATTCGATGGTGCAAAGGGAATGTTTAAAGGGCGGGTTGAAATCGACAATTCGAATGGGTCGCGAACTTTGAACCCAAAATTGGAATTTGTTCTCAATGATGACGCACTGAGCCGATTATTTTTCATGGCCATCCCACCGGAAGAGAACGAAACCGTTGTTGGCTGGCCTGGAAAAGGTCTCTCCAAAGGCGGAGTCATTCTTTCGCAGCTCGATCCGCGTGGCAACATCTCTCTCGAAGGAATGATCAAACTTTCTAAAAGTGGCACACTTGATGTCGTGTGCGATATTTCGTTTCAGAATGGCTCGATTCATCCAATGATTCCAGCTGAAGAACTGCTCGACAGCGAAGGACTCTTTTGGCCTACGGGATTTGGTTTGGATGATTGCTCTGGAAAGTTTCGAGTGGCAGATGATGCGGTTGTGGTGCAATCATTTACTGGATTTCGCCGTGATGGTCGACTCGATGCGAGTGGATCGCTTTCGATGGATGGCAAGTCGACTGATGTGATAATTCAATTGGACAACATCGAACTTGCGGAATATGCGATCAACTTGATTCCATTTGCCGATCACTCGCGGGCTGTTAAACTTTGGGAACGCTATAACCCTGTTGGACAATTTGATGCTGATATCTTGCTCAATACTCCAAAGAATGACGGCGAAATTGTGACGGCAGTCACAGTCACTCCAAGGTCATTTGGAATATCCCTGCGCGATGGACCGATGCGAGCAATCTTCGAATCTGGCACAATCACCATTCAAGATCAACATATTCGATTCGACGCTCTCTCGGGAACGATCGGTGCGTTCGGTGGATTGCCCAGCCGTATCTGCTTTGATGGGAGTTATGGAACGGATACCGGCGGGTTCAATCTCAGTGGTTCGATAGAGAATGGATTGATTCACGGACCGCTCATTGACGAAGTTGTTCAGCACATTGACGCGGGTGGTTTGACTTCGTTTCTCAACGAATACAAGCCCGAAGGTCGCTATGACGCACAAATCTCCTATTCCATTCCCGCAGGTTCGACAGAGTCGTCCTTCGAACTCGATGCTTGGATTCAAGAACTTTCTATTGGAACCACGAGCAAACGACTCACACTTGGATTTGATCAACCCGCCCACATCAACGCACGCGGTGATGCGTTGAAAGTCTCTCCTTTTCGTGCTGTTTTCCCAGGAGGATCGATAGAAGCATGTGGTTGGCTTGCATCGAATGATGCAGGCATGATCGATGCAGGTGAATTCGCTTTAGACCTGCATGCGATTGGCACAGGCGAGAGCGTGATCTGCGCACTGCCCGCTGTTGCCCGCGAGCCACTGAACACGATCGATTTGAAATGCCCAGACATCTTGCAAGCAAATATGACTCTGCGCTTGAGTCGACCCAATGATATTGCGCATATTGGGATTGAGGCCAAAGTTGGAATTCATGGAGCATCGATACTTGTCGGTTCGTATCTGTCAAATCTCTCGGCTGATCTTATGATGCATATTGCAACAGATGCAAACGAGACATCGTTTGCATCCACAGTCACAAATGCGCAGATGAATCTTGCTGGTCGCGATGTCAATCATGTTTCCGCAATTCTGCGCAAACCAAGTGACAGTTCCGACTTTTTCATCAAGTCATTTCATGGAATGCTTGGCGATGGAATCATCACTGCCAATGCAAAGGTCGATACCTTTGAACCATTCCGATATGAAGCTGACATTATTCTTGCTGGAGTACCGTTGAGGATGTTGGCACTTCCAGGCGAAGATGTTGCGACATCAAAGCCAGAACAAACAAAAAAACAGGCGAAAACAGATCCTGGCTTGGTGGACGCACGCATCTCGATTGGCGGTGATTCTGCTGGAATCGTGACACGTCAAGGGAGAGGATGCGCTTCAATTCGACAAGCCGAACTGGCGAGACTGCCCATCGGAGTTGCGTTGTTGCAGATCACGCAATTGAGTTTGAGTCTCGATCCAATTGTTCAAAGAGGCGACTTTGATTTCACGATCGATCAGGAACGAATTCAATTTGAAAAATTTGATTTAGCATGCAAAGATTTATTATTGACTGGTGAAGGATGGCTGAATACCGAATCAAATGAGATTGCACTTCGGCTTCGCAACCGTGGAACCATGCCAGTCATCAGCGACATTCTAGGCGGTGTGACCAACCAACTTTTCCAAATCGATGTTCGCGGAACGATCTCAGATCCAATCGGATCACTCGCCCCACTTCCTGGACTGTCTGCGCCACCTGAATTGCCGCCGAGTACGCCGAGTGCGCCGAGTGCGCCGATTGCGAGCAGTCAACGATGAGTGAGAAACAAAAGGGCATGGAACCGAACATTCGTTCTGCCATTGACGCGATCATCGATCTAGCTACCCCAGCCAACAAGGTGGGGATACAAAAGTCAGACACTGACGATCATCAACGACGCCTACTCGTCGCAGAGATGGTGGCAACTTCGCTTCGCCTTCTCGATGACAAATTGACGATCGGAGAACTCCGCCTTGTACGGCAGGCACTTCGCGAAATGCGGGCTGGTTTCACGATGTTTAATCGATATCGCACGCTGCACAAAATCGCGATCTTTGGAAGCGCTCGAACTCCTCGCGAGCATCCAGATTATGTCGCAGCATTTGAATTTTCCAGATTGCTTGCAACACGCGGATGGATGGCGATCACTGGTGCTGGACCAGGCATTATGCAGGCAGGAATCGAAGGACCAACTCCCGAACAATCTTTCGGACTTTCGATTCGACTTCCATTCGAGGACAAACCAAATCCTGTCATAGCCAACGACCCCAAGTTGCTGAAGTTTCGTTATTACTTCACGCGCAAGTTGGCGTTCATGGGAAATGCCGACGCCGTCGCAGCGTTCCCTGGAGGGTTTGGAACGCAAGACGAATTATTTGAAGCGTTGACGTTGATCCAATGCGGGCGAAATGCCGTCGTTCCAATCGTCCTCATCGAAGGCACTTCGCCCGATAGTGCGCTAGGGGGATATTGGAAAAAGTGGGAGCGCTTTGTTCGAGATTCGATGCATGATGCGGGATGGATCAGTCCTGAGGACAAGGAATTGTATTGCATCGCAGCATCTCCCAAAGCTGCAGCCGACATTGTGACGAATTTCTATCGCCGCTACCAATCGAGTCGCTATGTCGATGACTTGTTGGTGATTCGCCTCGATACTCCTCTCCCTCAAAACGCATGTGCCCAGCTTGACCGCGAATTCCCAGAACTCTTGGCATCTGGCGGATTTTTGCAGGGAAATCAACTGGATGGTGACGATGCTCCCGATGGAACTGCTCGAGTTTGGTTTCGGCATAATCGCAAGTATTTCGGTCTTGTGCGTCGATTGATTGATCGCATCAACGCTCTGCCGAGAGTTTCGAACACATGAACCGCTCCGTCACTTTTTTATACGCATTCATTGTGATGGTCATGGCGACACTGGCAACATTGACCATCGGTTGTGCGACAACAAATTCCTCGAGTGATTCCTCCGCACAAGAAACGACTCAATCAGCCCCCTTGCGTCCCGAATGGGAATCGCCTTCAAACTCTCCCATGAAGCAGATCACGCTTCCTGTTGATGATGGGACGAGCGATGGAATCGCCGTCATCCGCTGGCAGATCTTCGACAACCCATCCGTCATCTCTACCTTTGTCAAGAATCATCCACCATCTCAAATTTCAATCGAAGATCAGAAGCGACTTGCAAGCAATGGATTCTTGGTTGCAGAAGTTCAACTCTCTGCGCTTGCTGAAGCACTCAATGATCTTGGTGGGACATATGCGAATATCCGCGCGTGGCTTGGGGAAGCAACAACTTGGCATCAACTCACATCTTTTCAAATTCGTGGTTCGTACGCGGCAGTCATTGATGGTTCGACTCGTCGACTGAATGATGGAGCGATCCAACTGCTGATGCGTGGATGGACAGTGCCTCTTGAAACTGGAGCTGTGACCGATGTCGAAATTTTGCCTGCATTTCTTGCTGGTGGCGAAGTTCCTGGAGCACGCACAACACTTCGAGAACCATTTCCGTCTGCAGGATTCTTTGTCTCGCTTCAGCGCGGAAGCGTGATCTTGATCACTGGCATGACTCCAAAAAGTAGCAAAGAATCCTCGACTCGCGGACCATTTGCGGGACCACCTGTTGTTCCACCGCCAACTCTGGGTGAAATTTTATTGACTCGCCCCAATTCTGAATCCGACGTACTGCCACTGCGTCCGTTCATCGTCTTAATTCCACTTATTTCTGCGAACAACTTTTTTGATGATGCTGTCGTAGAATCACCCCCAGTACAGACCCCCGAATGATCGCCCAACCACCTATTTCTCCAGACGATTCTCGCCCAATGCGAAACCGTCGTCGAATTGCAACAGTCGCTGTCATCCCAACATTACTGACATTGGGAAATTTGATTTGCGGATTCGCTGCGATTCATTATGCAAGTAAGCCAATCGGTCCAAGCAATGTCATGGGATGGAGCACGCTGACAATTGCTGGAGCACTGGTCTTTTTTGGAATGCTCTTTGATGGACTCGACGGATTTGCTGCTCGACTGACACGATCCGCAAGCGAATTTGGCGCGCAACTCGACTCGATGGCTGACATGGTCACATTCGGTGTCGCGCCGGCTTTTATGGTCTTGCGACTGGTCAGTTATTACTACGGCGGACCAGATCATTACACGGGAATTCTTGGACCTGACGCGGATAATGTATACGGAAAAATAATGTGGGGAGTCGCGGCGTTTTATATCTGCTGCACAGCACTTCGATTGGCGCGCTTCAATGCTGAAATCGCTTCGACCGACGAAGCGGATCACCGATTTTTCCGGGGATTGCCTTCTCCTGGCGCAGCAGGTGCGATTGCAAGTTTGATTTTGCTCCATCAACATTTGACTGTCATCCAGTTTCAAGAGGGACCACCAGAAGGATTTGAGAAAACGTCTGCTCTTCTTCTTCCCCTTGCAACTATGGTGGTATCAGCTGCCATGATTTCGCGTATTCCGTATGCGCACATCATCAATCGCTATATGCGTGGACGACAATCATTTGCATTCGTCGCGTGGCTGATGTTGCCAATCGCCTTTGCAATCTGGTGGTTTCAAGTAGCTCTTGCAGTTTGCTTTTGCGCATATGCCATCTTGGGACCAATTTCTCTCTTGTTGAACAGGCGTCAAAATCAAGCCAAACTTACTGATCAAAGTGGAGATGCGAACGAACTCTCTCGTAAGGTCAAGGGCGATGCTTCGAGGCGACCTACGATTCCATCATGATGACTGTCGATTCCGCAACTCTCCTGCCCGATCGATTCGGAATCTATGGTGGGAGTTATGTTCCAGAGACTCTTGCGCATGCTCTGCACGAACTTGAAGTCGCATACATCGCTGCTCGCAATGATCCCGCATTTCTCGCTGAAGTCGACGATCTTCTGAAACACTTTGTCGGCCGCGCAACGCCGCTGACTGATGCGCCAAGATTGACTCAATTCGCCGGCGGCGCTCGAATTATTCTCAAACGCGAAGACCTCGCGCATACTGGAGCGCACAAGATCAACAATACGATCGGCCAGGGATTGTTGGCGAAGCGCATGGGAAAGAAGCGTGTGATTGCTGAAACTGGAGCGGGTCAACATGGCGTCGCAACTGCGACCGCTTGCGCGCACTATGGAATCCCCTGCGAAATATATATGGGATCTGAAGACATGCGACGTCAAGCGCTGAATGTCTTTCGTATGAAACTGCTCGGCGCAAAGGTGGTCGAAGTCACTTCTGGATCGTGCACACTAAAAGATGCGACCAATGAAGCGATGAGAGACTGGATGGGTTCTGTGGGTGACACGCATTACATCATCGGAAGCGTTGTGGGACCCCATCCATTTCCCACAATCGTCCGTGACTTTCAAAGCGTGATCGGTCGTGAGTGCAGAGCGCAATGTCTGGAACGATTTGGAAAACTTCCAGATGCAGTTGTTGCGTGCGTCGGCGGCGGTTCAAACGCAGCGGGAATTTTCGCACCATTCATCGCAGATAAATCCGTGCGGCTTTTCGGGATCGAAGCTGGCGGACGCGGAAATTCGGCGGGCGATCACGCAGCTCCATTATCACTTGGAAGTCCAGGTGTTTTGCACGGTTCTTATTCTTATGTGTTGCAAACTTCTGATGGCCAAACTGCTGATGTTCATTCTTGCAGCGCGGGGTTGGACTATCCAGGCGTTGGACCAGAGCATTCTTTTTGGCGGGACAGCGGTCGAGTCGAATACTCCGCAGTCACAGATCAGCAGGCGCTCGAAGGTTTTCAATTGCTCGCAAAGCAAGAGGGAATTATTCCTGCATTAGAAACCGCTCACGCCGTTTGGGGGGCGATCGATGTTGCAAGGAAACTTCCAGCCAACGCAATCGTTGTCATTAATGTTTCTGGTCGCGGAGACAAGGATGTCAACGAGGCAATTCGGCTGCTTGCTTTGGCTTCGCCCTAGTCCTGCGCCTGCGAATCATCTGACTTTGCATCCTTTGTATTTGCAGGCTTTGGCTTCACATCCTTTGGCGTAAAGTCGATAGCGATTGGATAGTGATCGCTCGAATACCCGGCAGGTGGCTTGTCCTTTTTCCAATCGTACGCATCACCAGGATGCAAAGTCGACAGAACAAAAAACGAACCGGGGACAATTTCATTTGCAAATCCTTTCGACAGAATGATGTAATCAATCGCGCGACCGGATTCATGCGTTGTGTACCGATCGCGCAAAGCATCGCGCTCCGCATCGGGCATTGACTTGTCTTTTTCTTGCTTGCTACGATCGGCAACGGATCGATAGTCATAACCATTCAGCAAGCCAGCATCCTTATACATCTTGCGGCAAGGCGATAATGGAGTCGAATTGAAATCTCCAACGATTACCACGTTTGCGTCGGGATTCTTCGACAAATCTGCTTTGACGAATTCGATGATCTTCGCAGCTTCGGCTTCACGGTGATCGTTGTATTTCTCACCGCCTGCTTTGTGATGAATGACATATGCAGTCAGCATGTATCCATCTGGGAATTCGATTTCGACCGCAAGTGGACTGCGCTGAAACTTTGACTGGTCTTCTGGAACTTTGTTCGACGCATTGCCTTGAGATGGCGCAGCTGATTTGTCTTCCTCTGGATTGTCGTCATCAGAGGCAGTCGCTAACTTTGTATCCAGAAACACACGAGGATTCTTGATAGGAAATCGCGACAAAACTGATTGCTCGACTCCTCGGTAATACCCTGCATCCAAACTTTCAAGATAGACATAGCCCATGTCCTTGAGATATGTATCGCGAAACCATGCGAGCGCTTCCTTTGATTCGACTTCTTCCAAGAACAGCACATCCGCATTCAAACGGTGAATCACCTTTGCGAGTGACTCTGCTCTGTCATCTAAGACAGTCAACTTCATATCGTCCCATTCGCCACTCAATGTCGGATCATCCACACGATCGAAAAAATTCTGAATGTTGTATGCAGCCAAGCGAATCGCCTTGGTTTTCTTTGGCGCATCCGCGATGCCATATCGAAGACCAGGTCCTTGCTTCGGCTTTGCGCTTTTTTGCCCAGAATCTTTCGTATCTGTTTGTTTTGCGGATTGGGTTGTAGTCGGATTCGCAGATTGCGATGCTCCAAGTGTGATTGAAACAACAAGAGCGAACGACCCAATAAAGAAACTTGTGTGCTTGAGCATAGGCAGAGATAGTAACTCCCTACTATCCCACTATGCCAATCTGGTCGAGCCGAAAGAGATACAAGGAATATCAAGTCGAATCTGCGGTGCGTCGTAGCAAACGACGATCGGAACGAACGATCATTTCTCGTCAAGGAACCGAAATCAGCGCCAAGCGGTCAAGATCAATCGGGCCACTACTTCGAGCCTTCTTTTCGTTCGTTCGCCACGACAAGCGTGCGGTTGCAAGCGCATTATTGTGCGCGACTGTTTCTGCAAGCCTTGAACTCTTCCCACCTGCAGCAACAAAGATCGCTATCGACAATGTTTTTTCTGGACTTCCCCTTCCTGATTCAATCACTCGTTGGGTCCCGGACTCTTCGACCATACTTTCAACGCCGCAATCACTTCTTGCAACACTTGCGATTGCCATCGTCACACTGTCGTTTATCGCAGTGATCTTTGGAATCATCGGCCGATGGCTTGCAACACGAACCGTAAAGTCAGTGCAGAACCGCGTGCGAAGATTGGTCTTCGGTCACGCGATGCGCTTGCCGCTCTCGCGAGTACAACAAATGCGAACAGGCGGATTCGTTGCAACTCTGCGTGAAGATGCAGGAGGCGTGGGCGATTTAGTTTTCAGCATGCTCTATAACCCGTGGCGCGCAGTCATTCAACTGATTGGTAGTTTGACTGTCCTTGCAATCACCGATTGGCGATTGCTCATCGGCGCGCTGATGATTCTCCCGGTGATCGTGATGACTCATCGGACATGGATCGGAAGAATCCGACCGATCTTTCGCGACATTAAGACAACACGCGACTCGATTGACGCACACGCAACCGAAGTTTTTGGAGGAATGCGCATCGTGCGAGGCTTCGCTCGAACGCGTACGGAATCTCTGCGATATTCATCGAGCGGTCACTTGATGGCTCGACAAGAATTTCTCGTTTGGTGGTGGTCGCGTGGAGTGGATCTTGCATGGGCGCTCTTTATTCCCATCGCTTCTGCCGCACTACTTTGGTATGGAGGCGTGCAAGTTTTGCAGGGTTCGTTGACCCCAGGAGACTTGGTTCTTTTCTTGACCTATGTGATGATGCTGCTCATCCCAATCCAAATGCTTGCATCGAGCGCGACTGCTTTTCAGACAAATCTTGCAGGATTAGACCGCATTTTAGACTTGCTCGTCGAATCTCCAGAGATGCCAGATCGTCCACATGCCGTGCGACTTCCCAAGAACGCAATCGAAGGCGAAGTGCAGATGCACGAAATTGGCTATCGCTATCCCAACACCGAAAGCGATGTGCTGCAAAAAATTTCCTTCACTGCAAAGCCTGGACAGACAATCGCACTCGTCGGACCATCCGGAAGCGGCAAGACCACACTCTGCAATCTTGTCGCTCGATTCTTTGATCCAACCGCAGGTTTGATTACCGTTGATGGGCGGGACCTTCGAGACATTCATCTTGATTCTTGGAGACAATCACTCGGCATCGTCGAACAAGATGTATTTCTCTTCGACGGAACAATCGCAGACAATATCCGTTATAGCGACCGCAATGCGAGCGAAGCGTTGGTGCGGCGCGCTGCCGACCTTGCCAATGCAACCGAATTCATCGAGCAACTTCCCAAGGGACTTGCAACGCATATTGGCGAACGCGGCGTTCGACTTTCTGGCGGACAGCGACAGCGATTGGCAATTGCGCGAGCAATTCTCGCCGACCCACGCATCTTGATTCTGGATGAAGCGACCAGCAGTCTCGATTCCCAAAGCGAGAGGCTTATTCAATCAGCACTCTTCACTCTTGTTCGCGAGCGCACAACATTCGTGATCGCGCATCGGCTCAGCACGATTCAGCATGCGGATTTGATTTTGGTTCTCGAGCGAGGACAAATCAGCGCCGCAGGAACACACACCGATCTCATGCACAGCAGCGAGAAATATCAGCAAATGGTTTTGATGCAAACTGCCATCCCTGCGCCGCCCAAAGTTCCATTTCCAGCGGCCAATTCAAGTCGGCAAGCAAGCTGAATCGGTCGAAATCCCCGAGCGCCCTTTCCAAGATCGCCGCCCAGTCTTTGCGATCCACAAACTGTGCCACTGTATGAATGTGAGCAAAAGAATCCCCAGCGGATGCAAAACAATTGCTCGCAACGAATGACGGAATCTCTTTGCGAAAATCATTCGCTGAAGAGTTGCGATTGTGATTGCAACAACTGCAAGCGTAGTGACTGTCGTCGCAATTTGATTTGTAAAGAGCGCCCAAACAATCCAACCCCACGGCAAAACATGGCCAACGATGTGAATGACCGTAATGAATAGCAACAGCGCAAATGATCCGAGGCCTTCATAAGCGTTCTTCGCAAAGCCACGCCACACTTGTCCAGCGCTGCGATACATCCGGCATTCTGCAAGTTCTGTCCCATCAAAAAGGTCAGTGCGTCCGCCAACTGACCGAACTGCACGTGGCAACTTGATTCCATCGTGCATCGATTGTCGAAATGATGCATGACCTCCAGAGCGCGCCCACATTGATCGCCGCACAAACAAAAACTGACCACAACCTGCGCTCGCTGCTGGCAAAGTTGTGGTGCGCATCTGCCCCATCGGCAAATACGAAAGGAGTACGAAATGAATCAGTGGAACAATCGCATCCTCCATCCATGTTCCTGTGATCTGACGAGGAACAGTCGAGAGAAGATCGCACTTCGACGCATTTGCAGCGATCCAAGTGGTTTTCAAACAATCTGGCGAGAGTCGAACATCTGCATCGGTGAACAACAACCACTCGCCCTTTGATGCTTGTCCCATTCGCTCGCAACCCCACTGCTTGCCATTCCAATCCAGCGGCAGATCTTGCGTATCAACGCGACGCACTCGACCATCTTGGGAAGTCAACGCCGAGAGAATGCGTGGAGTTCCATCCGACGAATCGTCGTCATAGACCAAGACTTCTATATTCACACCGCGATTGGCGAGAACCGAACGAACGCATGCCTCGATATTGGACTCTTCATTTCGAGCCGGAATGCACACAGAAATATGCGGGATTTCGCTTGATTCTGAGTGTTCACCGATTTCATTGCAACCAAACCGACGATAGCGGCGCAGATTGACCAATCCAAGTGCAGCAGCAGCAGCACAGCACCCAACAGAACACGCCATAAGAATTGTCACAGAGTTCATGAAGATATTGTCGCTCTCTCCTTGGTTCGCATTGAAAGATCGATCCCGACCTTTCGACCGGTGATGCGCAACCAGAGGTCATAGACCGGATGAATCTTGGCTTTGTCTCCACCAATGATCGAAACAAATGCGTTGGGGTCGCGTGCGATCACACATTTGGCAAGTTCGTCTGCGTTGGACTGCATCGCCAGCGCAATCGCTCGTTGCCAACCCGCAGTCGTCGGTTCTGTCGGCGTGGCGATATCGCGCAAACGCAAGAACATTTCAGGTCGTGCATCTGTCCAGAATCCATACTCGACAGCCGCTGCGACCACGCGCACATTTGGAATTTTCGCAGCCAAGACTGCTGCACCAGGCCGAATTTCGATTGGTGCTCGGACATCAAAGAATTTCCCCTGAGGGTTCAACAAGATCACAGTTCGTGGATCAATTTGGATTTCGCCTTGCACATATCGCACCATTGCAGGAAGAGTTCGCGCACTATCTGGATCAATTCCAAAAACTCCAAGCCGCCGAAACATTTCAAATCGCTGCAATTGCACGCGGTCCATCGGAGCAGTCACCCTTCGAGTTGGCACAAAAGCACCATAAAAATAGACGAATACCAAAACATCCCACCACGCACAGTGATTCATCACAATCATCAGTGGTCCATCAGATTCATCGAATGTCTTCGATATTGCAACGCTTGATCGCTCCATTCGCACTGCGTGAAACTTCTTGGCGAAGTGCCTGCGAACATAGAGATAGAACCATCCCGTGAATCGCGCGCTCCACTTCGCTGGCAGAATCAGACTGTCACTGCTGGCATCTGACATGTTGCGTTTCCTGCTTGAACCGAACCTTGCAACGGAATCGACATGTCCTCGCAAGCTGAACGTGCTGCAGTGACCCCGCTCATCAACACCATCGGAACTCCTGGACCTGGATTCGCGCTTCCACCTGCGATGTATAAACCTGAAAGAACTCGGCTGCGATTGCGCGGTTTGAATCCACCTTTCAATCGACCATGCGATGCGAGACCATAGATCGCACCACCTTCTGCGTTGTACATTCGCTCGATCGACTGCGGAGTCAACGAACGCTCGAGAACGATGTGCTTCTCCAAATCTGGCATTCCACATCGCTTCAATTTCTCGATCACCACTGGGCGATACTGTTCCAAGATTCCACCCGCTCCTTCCCAGCGCTGACCATCACGAAGCGGAGCTGTATGGATCAACGCATACAACGATTCCCCTCCTGCGGGTGCTTGGTTGGGATCAGTTCTGCTTGGCACGCAAAGATAAATCGAGGGATCTCGCGCGGGAATTCCAGTCTCGTAAATATCTTTGAATTCTTGCTGTGAATTGCCACTAAAGAGAAAGTCGTGATGGAGCAAATGGTCGTATTGTCGATCGAGTCCGAGATAGAGAACCAATCCGCTGCATGCAGGTTTATAGTTGCCAGCGATTGCGCGTTGCGTTTTGACTCCTTTTGTACCGCCGACCAAATCTCGGTACGTTCGCTGCACATCGCAGTTGGAAACGACAATATCTGCGGCGAGAGTTGATCCATCTTCAAGTTCGACTCCTGTTGCTCGACCACCATCTTGCAGAATTCTCTTGACGCCGCGACCCGTCAGAATTGTCGCGTGCTCTTCGCGCAAGATACGTTCAAGAGCGCGCGCTACCGAGCGAGTTCCACCCATCGAATACCAACAACCATGATCAACCTGCGCTGCGGCGATCAACGACAAAATCGCTGGAGAAAGAAATGGACTTGATCCAACATATTGCAGAAAGTGTTCGCACAATTGTGCAAGATGCGGCTCGGAAACATGTTTATGGACTGTCCCACCAACAGTGGCGTACATACGCATCCCAAGCACATCTTTCATAAGTCCAGGTTCGCTCATCGGCGATCGGCGCATGAGATCCATCACACCTTCAAGATCCTTATAGAAGAAAACTTTTTCGCTCAATCCAAACATCCGCCTGCTGTACGAAAGAAATTCGCGCCAACCTTTTCCAACTCCTTGACCTGGAAATTGCTGATCCATTGCAATCGCCATCGCATCGACGCCATCACGAAGATCGATAACAGTTCCATCGTCATAAAAACAGCGCCACTGTGGATCGAGCCGAACCAAATCCAGATAATCGGTCACTAAACGACCGCTTCGAATGATGATTCCTCGGACAACTTGTGGAAGCGTCAAAATGGTCGGCCCCATGTCGAAGCGAAATCCAGCTTCTTCCAAGACATTCATTTTGCCGCCCAAATGCGCGTTCTTTTCAATCACCGTGACTGCAAATCCGTGCGTCGTTAATTCGACAGCTGACGCAAGTCCCGCGAGTCCCCCTCCAACGATGAGTGCGCTTGGTCGATCTGATCGATTGGATTGTTGAGTGGGCATTTGGCTGAAATTGTCTTTCATATTCTGAGTCAAGTTTTTGATTTCCATTTGAATCCTCCAAGAATAGACCGCAATATGCGCTGGGTCTTTCGATCTGGTTCGCCTGTGGGCATCCGGATCCATCGACTGGTATTTGAGACTGTGACAGAGCGGGTCAATTCCAATAGACCAGCTTCGCCGCGCGATACCCCCCAACCGCTTTCGCCTGTGCCACGGATCGATGCACTTGGGTGGGCTGTCGGAATCAACGAGTCATTGAAAGTGACTGACCCAGCGCGAAGTTGATCGATAAAGTGAGCATCCCCTGCAAGTGATCGAGCCTTCTGCGAACTTGCGAAAACCGACACACTGAGATGCTTGCGAAATGATTTGTGTATCGCAAGCGCATGAGCCTCATCATCAGCGCGAATCACAGCGACTGCTGGTGAGAAGTGATTGCCCAACGCCAATTCGCTGCCCACAGGACAATCAAAGATCGCAATCGGCCGCACATTCGCTTGATTGGAATATTCAACAACTCCGCTGAGAGAATGACCTCCAAGTGATACTGACTGTCGCACGCATGAATCCATTTTTCTTGCGGCCGCTTGTGAAATCAATCTCATTTGTTTCGCACCCGCAACCTGCGGTGCTAGATATGACAGAAATTGCCTATAAATCTGCGATTCAACGATGATTCTGCGCGGAGCCATACAAGTCTGCCCTGCATTCAGCACCACCGCTTGCCATAAACTTTTCGCAGCCAACTTCGCTTCAGCACTTGCGAAGACAATCGCAGAATCACATCCCGACAATTCCAATGTCGTTGGCGTCAGCGATTCTGCGGCACGCTTTGCAATCACGCGCCCAACTTCAGTCGATCCTGTGAAGACGATGTGATCAAATGGAATACTCGGATCAATTGAATGAGATTCAAACAATTCTTCACCTGCCGCACGAGTCGCTGCAGTGCGAGTCAATCTTCCTTCGGGAAGTCCTTCTGCAGCAAGACGAAGCAGTAGACCTTGTGAACGCGGCGAATTCTCTGAAGGTTTTACGAGAGTGACATTGCCCGCAACAATCGATTGCACAAGTTGGATGCCAAGTAATTGCACTGGATAATTCCAAGTCGCAATAATCGCCACCCGACCAACTGGCAGACGAAAAACATGATGCCGCTGACCAAGCATCCACCAAGGTCGACCAGAGAGACGTCGTGTCGCAAGTACATCAACTGCGTTGCGCAAGTGCCAGTGAATGCTCGCTCGCAGCGGAAGGATCTCGCTAGCAAATGCCTCCCAGGGGCTCTTGCCAGTTTCGATTTGTATCAGCTCGATCAAGTCATCTGCGTGTCGGTCAATTCTGGCGCCAAATCCTTCCAGCCATTGCAGACGCAACGGCAAAGTCCACCCATTGTGCGATGCGTCCAAATCAAATCCTCTTGCAACATTTTCTTGCGAAACGGGAGTTGGAATTTGAATTGTGTCTTGGTTCATGAAATACGCCTACAGTTGGCTCGAGACCTATGAGCATAGGTACAAAAATGATGAAAAACCACAGCCCTTTCATAATCCCTTCTTGCGACAAATCCGTGGCAGTGATCGGGGCTGGTCCAGGGGGACTTGCCGCAGCAATGCAATTAGCCGCCGCGGGAATGTCCGTGCGCGTCTATGAAGCGCAGTCAGTCGTCGGAGGTCGAACTCGTCGCATCACGAAGGGCGATTATTCGTTCGATTGCGGGCCGACATTCTTCCTAATGCCTTATGTTCTTGAAGAGATTTTCAGCGCGTGTGGATTTCGTTTGTCGGACTTCGTCGAACTTCAACGGCTCGATCCGATGTACCGATTGATCATTGGCGACAGGAATGACCCCCCAAAAATCATCGAGACAACACAGAATGTTGACGAGATGGTTCGACGCATTTCTGAAATCGAACCTGCGGACGGTCCAGCATTTCGTCGGTTCATGGATGACAATCGAATCAAACTTGAACGATTGACGCCAGTGCTGAAAAGTCGCGTCCGCAGCATCTTTGACATGATCACACTTGAAGGACTTCAAGCAGCTCCCCATGTGAGGCCGTGGGAATCGGTCTATTCCCAACTTGGAAAATATTTCAAAAATCCCAAAGTGCGGCTTTCAGTTTGTTTTCAAGCGAAATACCTTGGGATGAGCCCTTACGAATGTCCGAGCATCTTTAGCATTCTTCCATTTATTGAATATGAATATGGAATCTGGCATCCAACCGGCGGATGCAACGCCATCACTTCTGCAATGGCGCGCGCATGCGAGAAGATGGGTGTTGAAATTGTGACCAACTCACCAGTCGAGAAAATTGCGTTCGATGGAAGTCGTGTGACAGGAGTTATTGTCGACGGACATCATCATCAACACGATCGAGTCGTCGTGAATGCGGACGGGACATGGGCGTTGAAGAATCTCGTGCCAGAGAAACTTCGTCCGCGTGACAGCGATGAAACTGTGGATTCCCGTCGATATTCCTGCTCCACCTTCATGCTGTATTTGGGCTTGAAAGGCGCAGTTGACCTTCCGCACCACACTATTTTTATGTCTAGTCACTATGAAGATAATTTCCGTGATATCTCGCACGACGGAAAATTAAGCGAAGATCCATCTGCGTATGTTCACAATCCGTCGCCACTCGATCCATCCCTTGCGCCTGCTGGAAATAGTTCGCTCTATGTATTACTGCCCGTGACCAACAACCAACCCTCTCAGTGCCAATTGGACTGGACAGTCGAGAAATCCAGACTCCGCGAAGATGCAATGAGGCAACTCGAAACTGTCTTTGGCATCAAGGACATTCGATCTCGAATCGAAGTTGAACATCTTGTGTCGCCTCTTGATTGGCAGAACGAGCGAATCAATCACGGAGCAACCTTCAATTTAGCGCATAATTTCAATCAAATGCTGCATCGGCGAATTCCACACACATATCCCGGGCTCGACGGTCTTCACTTCGTCGGCGGTGCCACGCACCCAGGTTCGGGATTGCCGGTGATCTTCCTGAGTTCGACAATCACCACTCGCCACATCTGCGAATTGCATGGAATTGATCATCCTCTCGATGCCGCGACGATGGCGACCGCCTGACCGTATCCTCGTCGCCGTGACGATGACATACGGCCAATATCTTCGAGTTCCAGAACTCCTCTCTCTGCAACAAACAATGTCCAAAGGGAAGGATCATGATGAGACGCTATTCATCATCATTCATCAAGTTTACGAACTTTGGTTCAAGCAACAGATTCACGAAGCGATCTTTCTGCAGCGTGCATTGGAAGATGGCAACGATCCAACTGCGCTCTCGACTTTGAAGCGCATGCTGACGATTCTCAAGACGATGGTCGGTCAAATTGATGTGCTCGAAACGATGAGTCCAGTTTCGTTTCTCTCTTTTCGATCGCTCCTTTCAAATGCAAGTGGGTTTCAATCTTCGCAGTTTCGAGAATTCGAATTTATTTTGGGTAACAAACGTGCAGCTGCAATCGATCGGTATCCTGAAGGAAGTCCAGAGCGCATTGCACTTGCAGCTCGCCTAAAAGATTTCACTTTATGGCAGTCATTTCTCCGCAGATTGAAGCATGCAGGACACGCCATTCCAAATCGATTGATTGAGACTCCGATGCAAGCTCTGCCAGAAACAGACGCAGAGCTGCAGGAAATACTGCTCGATGTCTATCACAATCATCCAAACGACCGAATGCTTTGCGAATTGATGGTCGACCTTGACGAAGGAATTCAAGAGTGGCGTTATCGACATGTCAAGATGGTCGAAAGAACAATCGGTGCGCGAATGGGAACAGGTGGCTCGCCAGGCGCGGCATATCTACGCGCCACACTCTTCACTCCACTCTTTACTGATCTTTGGACGATTCGCGATCGGATTTGATCAAGCAAACATTTTTCTTTCGCACCGACCACTATTGGCCGACTGTTCCAGAACCTGATCGAATCTGAATTCGCCCAGATTGAAGATCCCAAGTCATCGCTGCCGCTCGAAGCGGAGTTCCCTGCCCCTTTGGCAAGACATTGACCAATCTTCCAGCACGCGCACGCATTTCTGCCATCTGTGTCACAACGTTGTAATCAAACTCCTCGCACTCCACATCATAATCCGGCGTGCGAATGAAACAGCGTCCGATGCCGCGCACGCGTTGCACTTCTGATGAACCACCTAAATTGAATGCAGGTTGCTTCGCATCACCGATTGCAGAAGCATCAGCAATTCGACGCTCCAAAGTCGCTTCGAGACGATCGCACGTCAGTGTCAATGTGTCTGTTTTTTGCGGACCAGCCCGCACAAGTTCGACGGATTGATCCATTGTCATAAGAAACTTTTCGTCAACGAGTCGCTTGAGATTCATCGCAGAACCCCAGCGAAATCGACTGACACCTTCGATTCCTCCCCCTGGCACTGATTGATCACGCGTTCGATTCTGTTGCGCCTTTGGATCGAGTGAACCTCCTGTTGGCACATTCACAAGAACACTTCCAGCACTCGGCACACTCGCCTCGCCAGTCACTGCGTCATAATCGATTGTCTGCCCTTTCACTTGAAAGAGTCGAGGCTCGCCAGTGCGATTTGCGTCCAACCAAACTTGATTCTCTATCCGTGCATCGCCAGTGGCAATCAATCGCTTTGGGCGAACATCTCCTCCAGCAGCAGTTGGTGAGTTTGCTTGAACTGCCGTTGCAAGTGCCCCATCGGCTGATGGACGACGATCCAATTCCAAGTGAACACTCTGCGCATCAAGTGCGTCATATTCTTCTGGACGGGGCTCGGCGCGAATCTTCACATCTTTCTCAAGATCCAAAACTGCGCCATTCGTAGCAAGATCTGTAAAAAGCATTTGCCCTTTCCACTGAGCATCCATCTCGGGTTTGACTGCAGAAACTGCTGGAACTTCGATCTTTCCACGAAGGTCAGCTGCGACAATTGGTGTCTGCCAACTTCGAGCTCGACCGCCTTCGGGTGATGCTGCTGTTCGCTTGCGATCATCGACAGACAATGTTGACATCCCGTCGATGAAGACACCGCCTCGAATGATCGAGAGCCCAGGTCCACGAAGATCCGCAAGACCTTTGGGTGGGAATGCGATCATTCCATCTGCAAAAACGCGTGCGCCATCCTTCAGTTGAATTTGCACACCACGATCCGCATCGACACGCGTGACTTCAGAAGGACCAAGCGCGGGATCACTTGCATTTGCGGCACGAGGCGTCGCATTCGGTTGCGTACTTTCAAACTGTGCGCGCAACGCGTCGCACCAAAGTGTTTGCGCAACATTCGTCGCCTCGACCGAACCTGTCGCAACAAGAAGTTGTGGAATCGTGCGACCAGATGCATCTTTGACAAGATCCATATCGACATCCTTCGCTCGAAGTGCAAGACCCGCTTGATTGGCCAACTCAACATCCTGGCCATCAATCCGAACATGCATTCCTTGCGGTGAATCTGGAACTTTTTCATTCGCAGATACCGGCACCATTTTTAGTTGGCCAGTAAACCGAACCACAAGAAGATCTCCAACTGGCTCGGGTGCGGCAGCGATCACTGCGCCTGCAATTCGGCTTGTGATTCCAAGTGGAAGAGTTCGCCCACGAAAGGCGGCAGGGTCTTGCGCTTCATCGGGCGCAGCATTCATCACCATTTCCTTCGCAATCAAATCGCTCTTCAGCGTGAAGATTGCGACAAGTTCATCGCCTTTCGACCACGCTCGATCAGCACCTGAATATCGCAAAATCTCGACATCATCGTGCAGTTCAAGACGATAGAAGCGCTCTGCTGGCGTCGCGGCGACTTGCTGATTCGAAGTCAGAGGCGCACGAAAATTCTCACGTCCCTCAGTACGCAAAGAAACTGGCGTCATCAACATCATGTTTGGCGCAATTTTCTGTGGCATCGCACTTGCTTGCGTGCGACTCTGTCGAGCGCGATCAATCACGATAGGACCAAGCGGATGTTCAACGGTCAATCGTTCGATTGACTTCCCATCTGTTCCAAGTAGAAGATCGAGACCTTCGCCATCGAAAGTCAAAATGTCTGTGGTCAATCGAAACGCTGATCGACATCCAAGTTGATTGAGCACTTGGTCAAACTCCAACTGCTCGGACTCCAGAATCATCGATGGACTGTCCTTTGCAAGATTCACAACCATTCCAGGCGCAGGGCGATAAAAGCGAATGACAACATCACCATTGAATGTTCCAGATTCAAGCGCACGATTTGGTACATAAACTCGCCCTGAACTCGCCCGCAGCGTTGCAACACGACCATCCTCCATATAGAAGACAGTTCGCGGCTCAATCATTGACATAAATGCGCCAGGCTGTGGGTCAATTTTCTGTGCGGTGTATTGCTGTGCGACTCGTCCATCTTTGCCCGCAACTTGAACCCATGCACCCTGATCAAGTTGCACAGACGTTGTGTTGCCACGACGTGCTTGTACTGCATCACGCTCTGCATCGGTAAGCGGTTGTGGCGCAACCAAATCTTCGATCGGAGTCGATCGCTCTCGACGAGATGAAGGAAGGTCACGATCGAATCGCCACGCTGCGAAAAAGAGTCCAACAGCAACGACAACCGATAGACCGACAACGACGATGCGAGAGGCGTTGGCTTTCATGAAGTGAGCGGAGTGTATCTCACGCCAAGTCATCAATCGTCCGCCAAGAGCAGAACGACAGCAATGTCGTAAAACGAGTGAGTCGCAACGGCGATACCAAAGCCTCGCACAACAAACAGAATCCCGAAAAAGACTCCCGCAACAAGGAAAAATGTTGCACGCCTGACATCCAGAACCCCAGCTTCCGTTCTGAGTGGGTGATAAAGCGCGAAAAGCACAGCAGAAATGCCAATTGCGACACCGATTCCCCAGCGCTCAGGCATCCGAAAAAGGTCAACAAAAACCGTATGTAGAAGCCCTAGAAGAATCATCCTGAAAATCATTTCTTCATAGAGTCCTGCGCCAATGCTGATTGCCACTTTTCCAAAGGGGCTCAATTGCGAAATTGAATCTGGCAGAGCGGGAACGAACCCCCTTGAAATCAGTTGCGCCAAGACCAACAATGACAGCGCGAACAACGCACTTTCGATTGCCATCCCCGCGACTGTCGGTAAATGAATTGACCACGGCTTGCGCACAAGAATCTGCCAGACGATCATCACCACGATCAACGAGACAGCAGGCAAAGCAAGAGTTGGCAGATTGAGTCGCGAGGGGTCGACTCCGAAGTTTGAAAAAAATCGCAATAGACTTTCGTGCGCTGCATTGGTCAAAGTTCCTTCAGAGCCATGAAAGAAAAAAAGCAACCAGATTTCGTAAAGCAACACGAGTGGAGCTATCAACCCCAATATTTCCAGCGGTTGCTTCGAACGATCGAAATAACTTTTTTCACCACCCCTTCGTGAATGCGATACATCAGACGATCCAGCGGATCGTTCCTTTCCCCGAAGGCCTCGACGAATCGCCATTTTGTTATGCGGACTTCGCAGCAGTCAACTTATTCAAGCGCTTTGCCAAACGACTCTTTCGACGAGCCGCTGTATTGTGATGCATGGTTGGCGTGAGCGCAAACCGATCCAACATCCCTGAAAGCAACCGAAGTGACTTTTCAGCCGCACTCTTATCGCAATCATGGATTGCCTTGAGGAACAACTTGGTCTCGTCCTTCACCTTAGTACGGCGCCAACGATTGCGCGCACTGCGGTCAATGTTTTGTCGAACTCGTTTCTTCGCTGATTCAGAATTTGGCACTGTGATATTCCTCGCAAAAATCGACGTCGACCGCACAAGCGACCAGAAAACGTCGGACGAACAGTATCGCATAAATTTCCAATTTGTGCAAGTGAAAAGCAAATCTGCACTTGACGAGAGATGGGGCTTTCAGCGACACTACACGACTTATGGCAATTCGCTCTGGATCTTCAGGTCCCCTTATCGCTGTCGTTGTATTTGTCATCCTCACGGTGCTGTCAATGGCGACTGCGATTTACTTTTTTACCGAACGAAACAAAAGCGATGCTATCGCGGCCGAAAGTAAAAGAGCGCTTGTTGATGTAGTAAGCGCTGGCTACTTCGAACAAGAACCAGGTGCTTCTATTCAGCAGGCTGCGAATGGTGAAAGTAAAAGCGTGGTCGATTATCTCATCTCAAAAAATGGAGAAATTGCAACTGTTCTCACTGGCGAGACGAGTACGGATGCTGCGTCTATTCGCAGAACTTTGGGATTGAGCCCAGAACAAACAGCCAAGCAAGCTCTCGATGCGGCTCGACGAAATGTTGCCGAAGCGGCAACAAAAACGGCAGAACAACAAAAAATAGTCGAACAAATGACAGCTCAAATGGCTGAAATCCAATCACAAGCCGACGAGAAATCAAAGAGCGCAGATGAAAAAGTATTGCAGTTGACAGCGACAATCGAGCCCTATCGAGCCTCAACTGAAGCCGCGCTTGCCTCGATTAAAGAACTCAAGGATCAACTCATCCAGGCTCGAGAAGAAGCAAAGTCTGAATATGCAAACCAGATTGCAGAAGAGAAGGACAAACAGGCAAGCCTTGTCTCTGCGAATCTCAGTTTATCGGGGCGTGTGACTGAATTGCAAAAACAACTTGATGCATTTCGCATCACACCCAATGACCCATCACTCTTAGTCGATGGTGAAATCATTGACTTGGGTGCTACGAAAGATCAGGTTTATATTTCTCTCGGCACCAAGGATCGAGTGCGTCCTGGAATGACTTTTGAGGTCTATTCAGATCCTGCTGCAATCATGTATGACCCGAAAACTGATCGACAAAGCCCTGGCTACGCGAGTATTGAAATCATCAAAGTTGGAGACACGACAAGTACAGCCCGCGTCACTCGAAAGGCTCCACGAAAATCGATTTCCAAAGGGGATGTGCTCGCCAACGCTGTTTACAGCCCAAAATATCAATATAAGTTTCTCGTCCACGGGAGATTCGATGTGGATAATGATGGAAAAGTCACCGATGGCGAGACTGATTACATCCGTTCGAAAATCCAGGACTGGGGCGGTATTGTCGTTGAAGGCGAACAAATCACACCTGATGTTGATTTTGTAGTTATTGGACCAATTCCAGTGAAGCCCCAAATGCGCTCGATGGGTGAGAGCGAAGCTGATTATGCCAAATCTCTCTCTGCAAGCCGTGCATACGACTCGTATCAAGAACTCTTGAACTCTGCGTCTGCTGCACAGATTCCCATCCTGAATTGGAACCGATTCCAAATTCTCACCGGCGCTGCAGAGCGCTGATCGTAGAACCTTGCGTCCCAACGGCGCCCTTCATCAAACGAACGCACTTGCGCAATACGCCGCATTGCGTGGACTCTTTGGTGTCTTTCATATGTTTGGTGTCGGTCAGAACATGCGCACGGCGGCGAGTGCTGGCTCTCTTTACTTTCGCGCAGTTCGTAGACACCGCGAGCGTGCGATTGGACATATCAGCCGAAGTTTCCCACATCTCACGCCAGCCGAAGTCAACGATCTTGCCGAGAAATCCGTGCGAAGTCTCTTCCAAATGTTTATGGTCGAAACAGTTGCGATCCCCCGCTTACTGACTCCGACTTCTTGGCCTCAATATGTCAAGACTGGGAAGATCGAGGAATCTCTGCGGATGCTTGTGAGCCGAGATCCGATTTTGTTCGTCACGGGTCACTGCGGCAATTGGGAATTGTTGGGGTTCGTCCTTGCACTTCTTGGATTCAGAATGAGCGCGCTTGCTCGGCCTCTAGATAATCCATGGATCGATCGATGGCTGAGTGATGTGCGGGCAGCGCGCGGACTTCAAGTCATCACGAAATGGGGGGCGACAACCGAAGTGCAGAAATTGATCGAACAAGGCGGCAGAGTCGGATTCATCGCAGATCAAAATGCGGGAAATGATGGGATCTTTGTGCCATTCTTTGGTCGCCTCGCTTCAAGTTATAAATCGATCGGGTTACTTGCGATGCGATATGAAATTCCAATCGTCAGTGGCTCTGCTCGTCGATGCGACGGAACATTTTCGTATGAACTGAATCATGCGGACATCATCTATCCACGAGATTGGAAAGATCAACCCGATCCACTTTTTTATATCACCGCTCGATTCAATCGCGCAATTGAAATGGCGATTCGAGAAGCTCCAGAACAATATTTATGGGTTCATCGCCGTTGGAAAAGTCGCCCTCCACACGAGCGATTAGGGCGTCCAATGCCAGACAGGTTGCGCGAAAAACTCCGCCAATTGCCATGGATGACAGATGAAGAGATGGAACGACTTGAACAGCGAATTGAGCCAGTTGTGCCGACTATATAATTTTTTGTGTTTCGGACAATTCCACGCCAAGAACCACTACCCTACTGTTGGCGATGCAGACCTATCTCAGAGGCTTTGTTCACGGATGAGCGAATGCCAGCACGGCTCGACTTCGAATCGAATTCAATGACCACCACTCCCACGACAGAGTTTTTAACAAGACCATCTTCTACGATTCCGACGAAAATTTTTCTGCGGTATCTGTTGCCAGTCATTCTTGTGCATGGATTGTCAGTCTTGGCTGCTTTCCCAATGTTTTTTTCGTGGACTGGATTGATCGTCTGCCTCATTGGAATCCACATCTTTGGACAAGCGATCACAATGGGATATCACCGACTGCTGACTCACAGAAGTTTCGAGGTTCCCCGCTGGTTTGAATGGACCCTTGTCACGCTTGCACTGTGTTGCCTACAAGATTCTCCAGCACGATGGGTTGCCACGCACCGAATGCATCACGCGCACAGCGATGAGAATGAGGACCCACATTCTCCGCTTGTCGACTTTTTGTGGGGGCATATGGGATGGCTCTTCTTGCGCAATCACGATCTGACTCATGTTTCAAATTACTCTCGATATGCACGCGACACTCTTCAAGATCCATTCTATTTCTGGCTTGAACGAAATCCCATCGCACCACTCTTTTTCTATTTTGGACAGTGCGTTCCTTACTTCGCAATCCCTATGGGAATCTCGTGGTACTTCGGCGCATCGGTGGCAGATGCAGCGCTCTTCGCAACGAGTGTGACCATTTGGGGAGTTTTCTTGCGGACGGTTCTTGTCTGGCACATCACATGGAGCGTCAACAGTCTGACTCATATGTTTGGTTATCGCAGTCATGAGACTGGCGAGAACAGCCGCAACAATTGGCTCGTTGCTTTGATTGCCGCTGGAGAAGGCTGGCACAATAATCATCATCAGGATCCTTCTTGTTGCACAGTGCAACATCGTTGGTGGGAATTCGATCTGACATACTGGGAAATTCGTGGGCTTCAACGCTTGGGGATTGTCAGCAATATCACCCCGCGCAGAGATGAGCGTGTTCGCCGTGCAGTGAAGGCGAAATCCACTGAATCCTCTGATCAAACAGCGAAAAAGTAAAAACCACCCTCTGCCACACGCGAAGGCGGGTTTTTATATTCTTATATACAGCAATGAGAGTTCTTGTCGTCCTGCCATCTGCCACGCCCTCTGATCGTGCACCACCTTCACTCGGATCGCGTGCGTCAGTGGAAAAAAATCTTCGCTTGCTGAACACGCAATCAGACTCTCAAAGCGCAGACATTTTGTACGGCCCTGGGATCCAATTTCAATTGGCACCCAATCAAGATCCTGTCGTGCAAATGATTCTTGAAGTCTCCGATGAAGACATTGGATGGCTGGTCATCGAGCGCATCGGGCGGACTTTGAAATGGAAATTCGTAGACCTCAATACAGGCAATGAGTTGGCGTTTCCTTCCAACTGATCATTCCGTGATGCGACCATTCCATCGAGTCCTTGGGATTGCCGCTTTGGGGGCGGTTGCTTTTTTTACCTTTGTAAATTCGGCATCTGCATTTTCCAATTGGGTTGAAGTTTCTATGGCGTTTCATAAAGATGATGCGCGACTGGTCTGGCCACGAACCGCCACCACTGCGACTGGAGACAAAGTCACTTTCAGTCAGCCCCAAGTCGATCAATGGAGCGATGGCATCCTCTATGCAAAGGTTGCGACGAAGGTTCAACTGGCAAATGCAACTTCACCAGTTGAAGGAACTGTCACCCTTCGCGCGCGTGCAACAATCAATCAGGCTGATCGCACAGTGACGCTGCGTGATATCACCGCCCCTGCGCTGCGATTTCCAGCGGATGAAAATCAAATCGAGGCTCTGCGCGACATCGCAACGACTTCTCTGCAACGCACTCCCGTGACTATCGCATTTGACGATTTAATCGCATCAATGTTGCCACAAGCCTTTCCAACTCCTACTTCGACCATCATCAGCAACAAATCTCCCCGCATCATCTTCCAAGATTCACTTATCGCAAACGCCACCGATTTGAACGATTCTCCTGTCGAATGTATCCAAAGCGATGGCGCATTGAAGTTTGATCCCATTGTTCTAAACCAACTCGATGGGGCATCGAACACTTCGTCTCTGCTCTTCCGCGATCACGAAGGGACTTACTACCTCCTTGTATCAGGCAGATGGCTGACGGCGGATTCCCTCAATCATTCTGCGTGGGAATTTCTGGAATCCGCACAACTACCAACTGCATTCTCGGCGATTCCCGAATCATCTCGATGGGCGGAGGCACTGGCAAGTGTGCCCAACACGACGGCAAACCGAATTGCTCTTCTCTGCGCATCATTGCCAAGCGAACGGACTCTCTCACGAACTACCACGATCAGCATTGAGTGGCAAGGAGAACCGCAATTCATCGCAACCGATTCGCCCAATCTTTTTTGTGCAATCAACGCAAATGTGCTCGTGCTGAAACTTGGAAATGATTTGTATTGCAACACGCTTGATGCATGGTTCACTGCGCCCAATCCCAGCGGGCCTTGGACGCTTTGCGTAAAAATTCCCCCAGCGATCGCGTCTCTGCAGATCAAGTCACCGCTGTTTCACTGTCGATTTGTCCAAGTCGCAGAATCCACCCCAACAACAGTTACTTTCAGATCAACATCAGCTACCCGCAGCGAATATGTAAATAATGGTCTTGTTGTGTACGGCAGTGGATTTCCTATTCCTTCAGAAATGGCTGGAATCAAAGCACTCCCAACTCCGACATACAGCCAAGGTATCTGGTGGAATCCTTGGCTGCTCGGTTTTTCTACAGAGTCATGCATCTCAATTCCCAACGCAGAGCAAGTTGCAACTGAGGCGCTTGTTCCAAACGCTGCGGAAGAAAATCACTTCGTCGGACTTGATGGAAGGGTCTATGCGCATCGTGGCGATTTATGGTTTCGTAATACTTCGGATGGTCAATGGGTCGAACTGACCGAACAGCGATCGACTCTGCGAGTTTTGCGCAGTGATGACGCGGCTCGACAAGCGGCGATTACGACACGGCGTGAATTCTCTCGGTGGATTGCGAAGCAAGAATCGCTGCGATCGAAATCGGTTGATGGATGTGGGCGCATTCTTTCGATGGATGGTGTGCGACCTTCGAGCGATGGATTTCGATGCGCAATTCCAGCGGGAAAAATTGAGCCATCAAAATAGCACCCTCGCTTGCAAACTCGCCAGGCTCGAATCCGCAACCGCGCTTACAGCGGTTGGCGCTCTGGCTCGCCAGTTGCACGCGGATATCGCTTGGGAGTAAGACCAGTTTTTTCAATAACGACAAGCGTTCCCGTCGGAGTGCGAACTTGATCAATGACAACTCCGCGCAACACTCCAAGTGCATGCACCGACGCCGCAACTTCTGCTGCTGCCTGCTCGCCCTTGATTGCGACAAAGTGACCGCCCTGTCGCACCATCGGTAGACAAAACTCCAAGAGACTCGGCAAGCGCGATACTGCGCGACTGACGACAACATCATTGCATTCACGCAGCTCTCCAGCGCCGAGAACTTCCGCGCGCTGCGAAAGTACGCGCACATTCTTCAATCCAAGCTGATCGACTGTCTCCTTGAGAAAATTTGCCTTTTTCCCAGTGGATTCGATCAATGTGATCTGCGAATCAGGCAGGACAATTGCCAGCACCAGTCCAGGAAGTCCACCACCACTTCCAACATCGACCACAGACCGAGCTTGCGCTTGCTGAAGAATTGGCAGAAGAGTCAACGCGTCAAAGATGTGGCGCATCCAGGCAGTGTTGCGATCACGCACTCCAGTCAAGTTCATCTTTTCATTTGCGATATATAAGAGATCGAGGTATCGCGACATCAATTCGACTTCGCCTGCTTCCAATTCGATTCCGTATTCTTTGATAGCAATCAAGAACTCGGCTGATGGCCCACTCGATTCAACTGGCACTTCGCCTGGCAATTCAGAGACCATCAAACGTTTCCCCTGATTGCGCTGCCACCCATCGTGCCACCAGCCTTCGCATCACGAGCTGCCATTGAAAAAAGAATTCCCATTGCAATCCATGATGCGACAATACTTGATCCTCCGAATGAAACAAATGGAAGCGTCAAGCCGGTGATCGGCAGAATTCCAAGCGTCATTCCAATATTCACGAACGCTTGAAAACCAACCATCGCACCAAATCCAGTGCCAACCAATCGACTGTATGGGTTGCGCGAAGTGACCCCAATCCACATTGCGCCAAAAACAATTGCAGCCTCTAAGAAAATGACCATCATCCCTCCCATCAAGCCCCATCGGCATGCGACCACTGCGAAAATCATGTCGTTGTGCTCTTCGGGCAACGCGTTAAATCGAACTAGATTCTTCGCATTTTCCACGCCATTTCCAAAGAATCCTCCCGAGCCCACAAGTATTCGCGCGCGATCCGCTTGAAATCCTATTGTTCGGTTGTAACGATCATCGCCTTTCAATTGCGCAATGAGCGAATCAATTCTTGCTCGCTGATGTGGTTTCAACATCGGATAGGACGCAGACGCTACGACTGCTGCACTCAACACAACAGCTCCCAAGTGCAATCGTCTGGCTCCTTGTGTCAACAACATCGCCAAGAGAGTTGGGAAAAACAATAATGCTGTTCCTAAATCTGGCTGAACGAGTATCAGAAGAACTGGAACTGCCGTCAACACGATCGGCAATAAAACTCCGGTGCGACTTCGCACATCTGCGGCGCGGCGGAGCCACCATGCTCCCGCAAGAATCCACGCAACCTTGGCGAACTCCGCTGGTTGAACATCGATTGGCCCTAAATCAATCCAGCACCGACTTCCATTTCGAGCACGCACGATTGCTTCGGGAACACCAGGCGCAATCAACAGCACAAGCAGTCCGAGCGTCAATAGATAAATGACAGGACTCCATCGCTCGATGATCGAGGGCAATGGAACAACGATCAGTGCCGCTGCGACAACGCCAACCACTGAATATGCGAACTGCCGAAGTGCGTAGTTTGGTTCGGTCGTCCCAATCGCCACGATGCCAATGCATGTCAGCAGTGCAGATGCAATCACTGGAATCCAACCGACATTCCACCAAGAAATGCCGAGAATTTGTGAAATCACAGGGAAGTATGGGGCAGCCTGAGTCGCACGCGCTGATCCACGAACAAATCCACTCATCGGACGGCACCTGCATTCAGTGGATCTTTCCCTTTACGCGTTCCATCACCGATCAAGTACCCCTCACTGACGAGAGCGCGAATAACCGCGCCCATCACTGGTCCCGCAGTGCGGCCGCCACCACCACCATGTTCGACGATCACAGCGATGGCATAACGCGGAGTTGTCTCTCCTTGATTTGCAACCAACGATGCACACCATGCATGATCCGCGTCAGTCACTGTTCGCTCGACGACACCATCTTGATCGCGATCGACTTTCAGCGGTGGGGCTTCGGCAGTTCCGGTCTTCGCCCAAACGCGAACTCCGGGAGCATCAATAATTGGCTCACGCGAACTATCTCCATATTCCATGTGATTGCCCGTGCCATAATTTTCAGAAACGACTCGGTGCAATCCATCCAGAGCGCGCGAGACTGCGCTTGGAGAGAAGGAATACATCGCACTCGTTTTATTTCCGCCATCCGTCATCACACTATCGAGGAACGAAGGCGTGCGAACAGATCCACCGCGCGCCAACATTGCATATGCATTTGCCATCTCCAAAGGAGTGACCGTCATCGGACCTTGCCCAATCCCCAGCGAAACTGCGGAAAACTGATCACGTCTGGAATCGACGAGTGCGGCTGCCTTCGCAGAAGGAATCGATCCGCCAAGTGTTCCAAAACCGAAGCGTCCATACCACTCGCAGAGTCGCTCTGCGCCTAATCGATTTGCCAATGTATAGAAATAGATATTGCATGATCTTGCAAGCGCCTCTTCGACTCCCAGTGGACCGCCTGTCAATTTCGTATGCGTCGTGAACTTATACCGATCGCGATAAATCCAACAACGCGCTGCGTCAGTTCTTTCCTTGAAAAAATGCCCATTGCATTCGATCGCTTCATTCTCACGCACCACGCCTTCGGCGACCGCGGCGAGATAGACGAATGGCTTCACGAGCGAGCCTGGTGGATACCGACCTTCGATCGCACGATTGATGCTTGCCGTTTCGCTTGCCATCGAAATGCGTCCACCACGCAGTTGATCTTGTGGCAATGGAGTGGATGCTGCCGCTAAAACTTCTCCAGTGGCAACATCAATAATCACTGCAGCAGCTGGCAACGCTTCTCCAATGCTGAGCGCTTCGCTATGTGTGTGCCAGGGCTGCACAGAGGTCAGCCCCGTGCGCGGATCGAGCGCAGCCTGAACCCGCATTTGCAATTGTGCATCAATCGAAAGGGTGACATCTTTGCCCGGAATCGGCTCTGTTCTCTCCTCCTGCAAGGAATCGAGTCGCCGCATGGATTTTCCACGAATTCCACGCAAAATATCTTCAAACTTGCGCTCCATTCCACGCGATCCAACGGTATCGCGACTTGCTCGATATCCACCAAGATCGATCTCCGTCGTGCCATCTTCGAGCGTTCGTTCGAATGGACGGCGTTCAATATCTTCTTTCCACGCTTCATTTCGAACCGATCCAAGAAGCAGATCCAATGCGCCATCCATCTTGAGTACGAGGGGTATTGATGTCCGAATGGGTCGAGGAAGATTTGCCCGAGGCACCTCAACCTCTGCGCTCTGCCAAGGAGTTTGCCGTCGGACTGCATCAACGATTTCGATCGCTTTGGGATACGCATCCGACAACTTACGCATTTCAAATGCTGTCTCATTGGGAACATCTCGAAACACAACATGCATCTCTTGCATTTCACGAATCGGCTCTGGCTTGACATCCAACGCTTGGCCTCGCGATCGCCGAATCTCGATTTGTCTACGAAAAACTGCTGCGGCTTGCTCATCAATTCGCGCCGCGATTACATTGAGGTTCTTTTGAAATTCCCCTTGCGAAAGTCCAGAACGCGTTGCAAGAATCTCCACAAGCGATCTCTGCTGTTGCTCCCATTGCGGCAATGCTTGTGCAATTTTCTCGTCTCGCTTCGCTTGCTTCAGTTTGCGCCATACACTTCCTGACTCAGCACGCGCCTGCGCTTGCGCGCGCTCTTGCGCCCAAACTCCTTTCGCCAATGAATAGCTCACTGCGACGTCATAACTCGGTAGATCTTCTGACAGCACTCTTCCCTTGCGATCAAGAAGTTTCCCTCTCCATGTTGGTAATAATTTTTCGACATCAAGTCGCTCTTCTGCTGCTTGCGACAATGCGCTGCCTTGAACAACAGTCAATGAAAAAAGACGAAGCGCAAGAATGCACGATGCCACCGCCATCAGCGTGAAAAGAATGAAAAATCTCTTGCGTAAGTCTCGTTGAGCGCTCTGGTATGCCAATCAGTCCTCCATGACTGTCCTGCATGTCTGTCCTGCTTGCTCCGTCCGTGAACAAGTGACGAAAGTGTAGCGAACAGGAAGATGGTTAGTATCCCCCTCCTTATGGAATGTGGCATTGTCGGATTACCGAACGTCGGAAAAAGCACGCTCTTTAACGCCCTGACTTCGGCAGGTGCGGCGGCGGCGAATTATCCCTTCTGCACGATCGAGCCCAATGTCGGAATCGTCTCGGTTCCAGACCCTCGGCTTGCACAAATCAACGCTTTCATACCTTGCCAAAAGATCCTCCCTGCCACACTGCGGTTGGTGGATATTGCTGGGCTAGTCAAAGGCGCAAGTGAAGGCGAAGGCCTTGGAAACAAGTTCCTTTCGCACATCCGCGAGGTCGATGCGATCTTGCATGTTGTTCGATGTTTCAGCGACCCAGATGTCATGCACGTCGACGGGACCGTTGATCCCATTCGGGACATTGGAACTATTGAGACCGAACTGATGCTTGCCGACCTTCAGATTGTCGAAAGTCTCGTCGACAAAGCGCGCCGAACTGCAATGCACGGCGACAAAGACGCCGTTGCACGCCAAGCGATCTTGGAGAGGTGCAGTGTGGTGCTGAATGAATCGCGACCAGTGCGCTCTCTCAATCCGACCCAAGAGGAATCTGTCATTCTTCGACAGCTTGGAATGATCTCTGCCAAACGAGTGTTATTTGTTGCAAATGTCGACGAATCTGACTCCGAAGGTAAAGGTCCGCTCGTCGAAAAAGTCCGTGCATATGCCGCTGCCAATGGCGGCATCGTATGCGTGGTCTGCGCACGAATCGAAAGTGAACTCTCTGAACTTCCACCAAGCGATCGCGCAGAAATGCTCGAATCACTCGGCATGAAGGAACCCGCACTCGATGCAGTCGCTCGAGCGACGTATCAACTCCTTGGTCTGGAATCTTTTTTTACGGCGGGCGAGAAAGAAATTCGTGCCTGGACGATTCATAAAGGTGCGACCGCACCCCAAGCCGCTGGAGTCATTCACACTGACTTCGAAAAAGGCTTTATTCGCGCCGAGGTTTATAAGGTCAGGGATTTGCTTGAATTGAAAAGCGAAAAAGCAATTCGTGAAGCTGGACGATTACGCAGTGAAGGCAAGGCCTATGTGATGCATGATGGTGATGTTGTTCACTTCTTGTTTAATCCTTGACCGACTGGGTGATTTATTCGATGAATGCATGATCGAATAACGCTTACAAAATTCTTCGAATTCCATCTCTGATCGAAGCGATAACACCTGCGAAATGATTGCATCTTGCGTCGCGTCTATCGTGAATAGATTTATTTTTCACCGCCGAATGACGATGCCTTTGGTACGTGAATCGCCAAAGCCAATCTTGCCAGATAGTCCTCAGCAGGAATTTCGATCGCACCAAGAGAGACAATGTGAGGATTGGCATACTGACAATCCAACAGCAAAAATCCACGGGCGCGCAGTCGATTGACCAGTGATACCAAGCAAACCTTACTTGCATCGCGTCCCCCTTCCAGAGGTCGACTGAACATACTTTCGCCAAAAAAAGCCCCGCCGAGAGCGACGCCATACAGTCCTCCGACAAGTGCATCGCCCAGCCACGCTTCAACCGAATGAGCGTGACCTCGTCGATGAAGTTCGAGATAAATCTGCGCAAGGTCGCTTGATATCCACGACCGATTCTCGGGAGATCGATCTTGGGCACATGCCGTGATCACACGCTCGAAAGCGGTGTTGATCACCAACTTAAATTTCCCGCTGCGATGAACGCGCGAGAGAGTCTTGGAAACTTTCAGTCCTCCATCGTCGAGGGGCAAGATGCAACGGGGATCGCTGGAAAAGAATCCAATTTCGCCAGTATCTGGATCCGCCATAGGAAAAGCGCCTTCTCGATATCCATCAAGCACGATCTGAATAGGGTCATTTGCTGTCATTAAAGTGAACCAGATTGAAAGGGACGCGTAAAAATGTAATCGGAGATTGCTACAAAAGCCTCTTGCACTAAGTCGTATTTGTAGTAACTTATTCCTTCCTTATAGAGGGGCCGTCGGTGACGGATGATCTGAAGCCTCGGCTTCGAATCAGTGGCGCCGCAAGGGGTGTCTTGGCGCGGCCAAGGGACACTCCAGCCTAGAGGAAGCCGCGGCAAGGGTCCCAGCGATGGACGCCCGACCCCGCGTCGAGCGTTTCCGTCGTCGGTTGAACCGATGCGGTGCCAACAGCGAACGCACTGTTGCATCGACTTCCCCTGCGTTGCAAGCCCTTTCGAGG